>CAKRWK010000083.1 GCA_934417455.1 uncultured Eubacteriales bacterium | reverse complement strand
GTTCTTCCTCTTTCCGCCATTCCCGTCGGTACCGTCATCCACAACATTGAACTGTACCCCGGCAAAGGCGCGCAGCTCGTTCGCACTGCCGGTGCGTTCGCTCAGCTGATGGCCAAAGAGAACGGAAGCGCGCAGGTTCGTCTTCCTTCCGGTGAAGTCCGCATCATCCGTCTGGATTGCCGCGCGACCATCGGTCAGGTCGGTAACCTCGAACATGAGACCATCAAACTCGGTAAAGCCGGTAAGACCCGTCACCTCGGTGTCCGTCCGACCGTCCGCGGTTCCGTTATGAACCCTGTCGACCACCCCCACGGCGGTGGTGAAGGTAAGTCTCCTGTCGGACATCCCGGTCCTGTTACTCCTTGGGGCAAGCCTGCTCTCGGTTATAAGACGAGAAACAAGAAGGCCAGAACCAACAAGTTCATCATTAAGCGCAGAAACGCGAAGTAATGGGTAAGGAGAATAACGATGAGCAGAAGTTTGAAGAAAGCGCCCTACGTTGAAAAGAAACTTTTCGACCGTATTGTCGCTATGAATGAAAAAAATGAGAAAAAGGTGCTGAAAACCTGGTCCCGTTCTTCCACCATCTTCCCGGAATTCGTCGGTCACACCATTGCCGTCCACGACGGACGCAAGCATGTGCCGGTGTATATCGTGGAAGACATGGTCGGACACAAGCTCGGCGAATTCGCACTGACCCGTACCTTCAAGGGACATGCGGGCTCTAAAACATCGAACAACGGAAACTAATAGAGGAGGCAATTCCGAATGGAAGCAAAAGCACATCTTAAACATGTGAGAATTTCTCCGCGTAAAGTTCAGATTGTTCTTGACCTTATCAGAGGCAAAGATGCCGACAAGGCGATGGCGATTCTGAAGAACACCAACAAAATCGCCAGCGAAGATCTGATTAAGCTCCTGAAGAGCGCGGTAGCAAACGCGGAACACAATTTCGGCATGGATACAAGTAAACTCTACGTTTCTGAATGCTTCGTATGCCCCGGCCCCACGCTGAAGCGTGTACAGCCCAGAGCACAGGGAAGAGCGTTCCAGATTCTGAAGAGAACCAGCCATGTAACACTTACAGTAAAAGAGAAGGAGGTCGGCTGACATGGGACAGAAAGTTAATCCGCACGGTCTGCGAGTTGGCGTTATCAAAAACTGGGATTCCCGTTGGTTCGTGGAAGACAAGGACTTCGGCGATACCCTTGTTTCCGACTACCGGATCAGAGAGTATATCAAAAAGAAACTGCAGGGTGCGGGCGTGCCGAAAGTCGAAATCGAGCGCGACGCTAACCGTGTCAGAGTCTTTATTCAGTGCGCAAAACCGGGCGTTGTCATCGGTTTTCACGGCGCTGAAATCGAAAAACTCAGAGGTGAACTTGAGAAGATGATCGGCCGTCCCGTCATCGTCAACGTCATCGAAATCAAGAATCCCGACATCAACGCGCAGCTCGTTGCCGAATCCATTGCGGCACAACTGGAAAAGAGAGTTTCCTTCCGCCGCGCCATGAAACTGGCCATCGGCAGAACCATGAGACTCGGCGCAAAAGGTATCAAAGTGAGTTGCTCCGGCCGTCTCGGCGGTGCTGAAATCGCTCGTACCGAACACTATCATGAGGGCACCATTCCTCTTCAGACTCTCAGAGCCGATATTGACTACGGTTTCTGGGAAGCCAACACCACCTACGGTAAAGTCGGCGTCAAAGTCTGGATTTACAAAGGTGAAGTTCTTGCGGAGAATCTTGCCGAAGGCGGCAGAAACGAGCGTCAGGAAAGACGTCCCCGCAGAAACGACAACAACCGTCGTCCTCAGAACAGAGACAACAGAGGAAACGGTGAACGCCGTCCCTTCAGAAAGAACGCAGAGGAGGGCAGAAAATAATGTTAATGCCTAAGAGAGTTAAGTACAGACGTGTTCAGCGTGGCCGTCTGAAGGGCAAGGCCCTTCGCGGCAACAAGATCACGAACGGCTCTTACGGCCTTGTGGCTCTGGAGCCGGCTTGGATCAAATCCAATCAGATTGAAGCCGCCCGTATCGCTATGACGAGATATATCAAGCGTGGCGGTCAGGTCTGGATTAAAATTTTCCCCGATAAGCCGATTACGGAAAAACCGGCCGAAACCCGAATGGGTTCCGGTAAAGGTTCGCCCGAATACTGGGTGGCCGTCGTGAAACCCGGCCGCGTCATGTTCGAGATGGACGGTATTTCCGAAGAACAGGCCAAAGAAGCAATGCGTCTTGCCAGCCACAAACTGCCCATCAAGTGCAAGTTTGTCACCAAGGCAGATTTAGAAACCAAAGAGGAGGGCTAATCAATGAAGGCGAATGAACTCAGAGAGATGACCGCCGAAGAACTCAATGCAAAACTCGGCGCGCTCAAAGAAGAACTTTTCAATCTTCGTTTCCAACTGGCCATCAACCAGCTTGACAACCCTCACAAAATCACAGACGTGAAGCGCGACATCGCTCGCATCATGACCGTTCTCTGTGAGAAGAATGCCTGATGGAGGTAGAACAGATGGAAGACCGTAAAACAAGCAGAAAAGTCAGAGTCGGTAAAGTTGTCAGCGACAAAATGGACAAGACCATCGTCGTTGCGATTGTGGATAACGTACGTCATCCGAAGTACGGAAAAATCATGAAAAGAACCGTGAAAATCCATGCGCATGACGAAGGCAATGTCTGCGGTATCGGCGACACCGTTTCCGTGATGGAAACAAGACCTCTCTCCGCTACGAAGAGATGGAGACTTGTCGAAGTCATCGAAAAGGCGAAATAAGTTAAGAAAGTCACTACACCAGTAAGCAGGTTAAAGGCTTGCCGAAAAAGGAGGAAAAAACAGTGATTCAGCAGCAATCGTTAATGAAAGTTGCCGACAACACGGGTGCCAAGGAACTCATGTGCATCCGCGTGCTCGGTGGCTCGGGACGTCGCTATGCCGGTATCGGTGATATTGTTGTGTGTTGCGTAAAGAAGGCAGCACCCGGCGGCGTTGTTAAAAAAGGTGAGGTTGTCAAAGCGGTCGTCGTCCGTACCGTGAAAGAAACCCGCCGTGCAGATGGTTCTTACATTCGTTTTGATGAGAACGCTGCCGTTATTCTCAAAGATGACAAGACCCCCCGCGGAACCCGTATCTTTGGCCCTGTGGCAAGAGAACTTCGTGAACATGACTTCACGAAAATCATGTCTCTCGCGCCCGAAGTGCTTTGATGAAAGGAGAACAAGACAATGAGTAAACTGCATATCAAAAAAGATGACACTGTCGTTGTAATCTCCGGCAAATCGAAGGGTACCGTCGGTAAAGTCATCGCGGCCGCTCCCGAAGAGGGAAAGGTCATCGTTCAGGGAGCGAACGTCGTTTCCAAACACCACAAGGCCCGCAAGCAGGGTGAGGCTTCGTCCATCATCAAGACCGAGGCGGCGCTCTATGCCTCCAAAGTCATGCTTGTCTGCCCCAAGTGCAACAAAGGCGTGCGTGTACGCCGTGTCGTGTCTGCCGATGCAAACGGCAAGCGCGTCGTGACCCGTGTCTGTGCCAAATGCGGCGCAGAAATCAAGTGAGGAGGTAGCAAGAGATGTCGAGATTTTACGATAAGTACAAGAATGAAGTTGCTCCCGCACTCATGAACAAATTCAATTACAAGTCCGTGATGCAGATTCCGAAGTTTGACAAAATCGTCATCAACGTCGGCGCCGGCGATGCCAAGGATAACGCAAAGGTCATCGACAGCATCATCGACGAAATCACCTTGATTTCCGGTCAGAAGGCGGTTCCCACCTATGCCCGCAAGTCCATTGCCAACTTCAAACTCCGTGAAGGCATGAAAATCGGCGTGAAGGTTACGCTCCGCGGCGAGAAGATGTATGAGTTTATGGATAAACTCTTCAGCTTTGCTCTTCCCAGAGTCCGCGACTTCAAGGGTATCAACCCGAATGGTTTCGACGGCCGCGGCAACTATGCCCTCGGTCTGAAAGAACAGTTGATTTTCCCCGAAATCGAGTACGATAAGGTCGAGAAGATTCGCGGTATGGACATTGTGTTCGTTACCACGGCCCGCTCGGATGAAGAAGCCAAAGAGATGCTCACCCTGATGGGTGCTCCCTTTGCAGCAAATTAAGGAGGAACTCACATGGCAAAGAAGTCCATGATACTTAAGCAGCAGAAAACGCCTAAGTATTCCACCCGTGCTTATAACAGATGCAAAATCTGCGGTAGACCTCATGCCTACCTCCGTAAGTACGGCATTTGCCGTATCTGCTTCCGTGAACGCGCTTACAAAGGCGAGATTCCGGGTGTCAGAAAGGCTTCTTGGTAATTTTACCTGGAATAAAGAGATACATTCTCTATAACTATCGACAGGAAAACGCAAAAAGGTTGTTGACATTTCAAACAACACCTTGCGTTTTAACCGTCGGTCAGCCGCTGTCAAACAGCAGCAAGAAACAAAAACCTTGCATATAGGAGGATACAATCATGCAAATTTCAGATGTTATTGCAGATATGCTTACAAGAATCCGTAACGCAAACGATGCCAAGCATCCCACCGTTGACGTTCCCGCGTCCAACCTGAAAAAGTCCATCGCTCAGATTCTTCTTGACGAAGGCTATATCAAAGGTGTTCAGATTGTTGAGGACGGCAAGCAGGGAATCATCCGCATCACGCTGAAGTACGCGCCCGGCAAGCAGAAGGTCATTCACGGTCTTCGCCGCGTTTCCAAACCCGGTCTCCGTATTTACACCAACTGCGAAGATATGCCCAAGGTCATGAACGGCCTCGGCATTGCCATCGTTTCCACCTCCAAGGGTGTCATGACGGACAAGAAAGCAAGAGAAGCCAATGTCGGCGGCGAAGTTCTCGCCTTCGTATGGTAATACAGGGGAGGATAACAGAATGTCAAGAATTGGTAGAACACCGGTCGTCATTCCCGCCGGCGTAACAGTTACGATTGCTGACGGCAACGTCGTTACCGTCAAAGGTCCGAAGGGCGAAATTTGCGAGACTTTCCACAAAGAACTCGGCATCAGAGTCGAGGGCAACGAGATTCTCGTCACCCGTCCGAACGACGAAAAGGAAATGCGCGCCCTTCACGGCCTGACCCGTGCCCTCATCCACAACATGGTTGTCGGCGTAACGGAAGGCTATGCGAAGAAACTCGAGATTGTCGGTGTCGGTTACAGAGCCGAAAAATCCGGCAAGAAACTCAACCTCGGTCTCGGTTATTCTCATCCCGTGATTTTTGAAGAAGAAAACGGAATCACCTTTGAAGTACCCGATTCCAACACCGTCATCGTCAAAGGTATCGACAAGCAGGCCGTCGGCCAGATGGCAGCCATCATCAGAGCGAAGAGACCGCCTGAACCGTACCTTGGCAAGGGCATTAAGTACACCGGTGAGAGAATCCGCCGTAAGGCCGGAAAGACCGGTAAGTAATTGAAAGGAGAGCGTTCAAATGGTTAAAAGAACAGACAGTAACGCACAGCGCCTGAAGAGACACATCCGTGTCCGCGGCAAAATCTCCGGCACGCCCGAGAGACCGCGTCTTGCTGTGTACCGCTCCAACGCGAACATTTCGGCTCAGATCATCGACGATGTCAACGGTGTAACACTTGTCAGTGCCAACACATACGAGGCCGTTTTTGAAGGCAACGGTTCCAACAAGGAAGCCGCCAGAAAAATCGGCAACACGATTGCGAAAAGAGCACTCGAAAAAGGCATTACCACCGTCGTTTTCGACCGTGGCGGC
>CAKRWK010000082.1 GCA_934417455.1 uncultured Eubacteriales bacterium | reverse complement strand
ACAGGTCGGCCGCACGGGCGTGCTGACGCCCATTGCGGAACTTTCGCCCGTGCGTCTCGCGGGCACGACGGTGTCCCGCGCCACCCTGCATAATGCGGCCTACATTGAAGAACGCGACATCCGAATCGGCGACGTCGTACGTATCCGCAAGGCGGGGGAAATCATCCCGGAAATTACGGAGAGCGTCAGGGAAAAGCGGGACGGAACGGAAACCGTGTTTTCTATGCCGTCTGTCTGTCCCTCCTGCGGGCACCCCGTCGTTCGCGACGAATGCGGTACGGGCGCGGCTTACCGCTGTGTCTATCCCGGTTGCCCCGCGCAGAAGGCGCGCGGTATTACGCACTTTGCCTCCAAAGCCGCCATGAGTATCGACGGACTCGGCCCGCGCATGGTGGAACTTCTGCTTTCCGCCGGAAAAATCACGTCCGTGCCCGACCTTTACACGCTCACGGTCGGTGACCTTGAAGACCTTGACCGAATGGGCAAAAAGCGTGCCGAAACTATGGTCGCGGCCATTGACAAATCCAAAGAGGCCGGTCTCGAACGCCTGCTGTATGCCTTCGGCATCCGAAACGTCGGTGAGGTCGCCGCCGAGCAGATTGCCCGTCGTTTCGGTACGCTCGACGCATGCTATGCCGCCACGTTCGACGAGTACGCCGCCATGGAGGACATCGGCGACATCACCGCCACCTGCCTTATTGAGTTTTTTGCCGACCCCGAAACCCGCGTTCTTACGGACGCTTTGGTCGCTGTCGGTGTAAAGACCGAGGCCGTCGGTGCCCGTCCCGCCGATACTCTTGCCGGGCAAACCTTCGTTCTGACGGGCACACTGCCCACCATGACCCGCGATGACGCCACGGCAAAAATCAAAGCCGCCGGCGGCAAGGTCTCCGGCAGCGTCTCGAAAAAAACCTCTTTTGTCGTCGCCGGCGCTGACGCCGGTTCCAAACTTGCCAAAGCGCGCGAACTTGGCGTCCCCGTGATCGACGAGGAAGAACTTATAAAAATGATCAATATGTGAAAAAGGTGAAGATATAAAAAACGCCCTGCTTCCGCTATTTGTTTTTCGGAAACAGGGCGTTTTTTATATGCTTTTATTTTCTTTCGTGTCGGCATATTGCGCAATCAGATTTTTTACGTCAGAGAGCAATTTCCGATCCTTAGCGGAGAATTCTTCATAGGAACCGAGCGCGAGCAGATAGCGCGGATCGAGATGTAAAATCTGGCAGATTCGGCGCAACTGGGAGAGACTTGGCTCCTGTAAGTCTCTTTCAATTTTAGAATAGTTTGATTGATTCATGGGAATCAATGCCGCAACCTCCGATTGTGAAAGATCCGCATCTTCCCGTGCGTTTTTTATTTTTTCACCGATTTTCATGATTTTTACCTTCACCAATGGTCGTTGTATCAATTATAACATTTTTACCTAAAACTATTGACAAATAGTTAAATATGATGTATAATTTGAAATGCAGTTAAAAATTAACTAAATGTTGAAGGAGACAAATGCGATGGATGTAAAGAAACTTCTGTGTGAACAAACAAAAAATTTCTATTTTTCTGAATGTTATCTTCACAGTACGTCGGAAATTCACAGTCATTTGGCACAGGCAGATGTTGTTGGAGCAGAGCCTATGCCAACAGTAAAAATTCTTGCAGAGTACAGCAAAGAGGACTTTTTAAGAAGGTTATGGGTAGATCTTTTCAGAAAAAACGCACCACTCGACATATTCTCAGAAGATTTTTCAAATGTCAGTGTGAAAGAACATGAAATTATCATAAGCGCACTGACGTCGAATGTATCTTATCAGGCAAGTGTCGGTTACGATCATGCAGAACCCTATTCAGACTATGAGACGTATCGTGAAAGAGAACCCTATGTCGATACGGAAGAATATTATAATTCTACCACACAATCGCGTGAAACTCGTATGGTTACAAAGTACAGAGATGTAGAGAAGCAGCGCCTTGTAACGAAGTCAAGGATCGTAACAGACTGGAAGCCTTTTGCGGGAGAGTTGCCTCTTACTTCTGTCGCCATAGCTGAAAATGCTGAGCGGCAGGATTTTGATGCTGTCGCTTTTGTGAGAAGTCTAAGTGAGGCAGCCGATTCGTCTTTTTCCTCAGAAACTTCTGCGGAAAACACAACCTTGCTGGTTACGACTGAACGGCAGTTGAAATCGAATCATAGCGAGGTTATAAGGGGCTTGCTATATAAGTCACTTCCCGGAGATCACGCAAGTGACCTCGCACTGGGCAAGATAAGGGAAGAAAGCGTAAAAGCCGTTTTATACAAAGTTCCGGAATACGAAGCAACTATTTGTTTCGGGGGAAAAACAATCAGATGTCGTGCTTTCCCATTTGGTTTTATGCGACCGATGGGTGATGCATTTTTGGATTACGAACACAAATCGGAATTTGAAGAGGAAAAAGAGCGGGTGCTCGGGGAGTCATCGAAAAGATGCTCTCAACGTGAACAGAAAGCGGAGAAAAGTGTTTGTAATTTTTCAAAGAAAAGTGTTGTTGCATCCATTCTGTTTTTGCTTTCATCTATTATCCTTTCATGTTTTGTTCGAAATAGCACAGTTCAACTTGTTGCATTCTTTATTGCTGTGGCAATATTCATCATGACAAAAATTGCAGAGAAAACAGTGGAATCCTTAAGTACGAAAAAAGCGAACACCGAAAACGATAAAGATTACGAACAAAGTCGCAAAGAAGCCGAGAACTTTGAAGAAAAATATAAACTCAAGCAGCGCACCTTGCTGGATAACAAATTGAAATCACTTAATTTACAAGATATCACACCGGACGAAGTGGAAAAATTAGACGAACAGGATATGGTGGATGACTTAAATGAAGATGCCTTGGGAAGAAGTATTTTAGATGAAGACGAGGATGAATATGAAAATTTATTAAGTGATTCAGATGAATTGTGAGGGGGAAAATATGATGTTTTTGAAAGTCGCTAAAAAAATTCGGATTGCCATGTTAATTCTTGCCTGTATAGCAGTTGCCGTGGGCGTTCCGATTTCTAAAATTGCGGAGGAGAAGGCCGCTACAGATGTTTCCAAAATAAAAATAGAAATTATATCAAAGGATGCCGAATTGAAAGTCAATGATGGATGGCGGAGAGAATATAATTTCGGATTGACTTATAAAATAACCAACGGAACCGAAGTGAAATGGGAATCTCTGGATATAGAAACAAGGGTTTATGACAAGAAAGGTGTACTTTTAGGCACATTAACTACATCGCTTGGTCGCTCTTATAGTGGTGTGGATTTAGAGTTGAAAGCCGGACAAACCATAACACGAAAAGTGTATTTGCGTTATGAAGAAGGCTTTTCTCAAACAATATTTGAGTCAAAACTTTCGGATTTGAAGTTTGAATTTTCAGTTACGAGTGGTACATATAGTGCAAGTGACGGATCCACGAGAACAGCCCATGCATCTTGAGTCGAAATCAAAAGGCGGCATCCTATATTGGATGTCGCCTTTTGATTTCGACTTTGGTTGTTGTCAGGCCTTGTTTGCGGAACCGAACAGGTCGATTTTCTCGCGGACGGTGGCCTTGATGGCTTCCGAGCCGGGCGCGAGGAGTTTACGGGGGTCAAAGCCCTTGCCGATAAGGTCTTTGCCTTCTTCAATATACGTGCGGGTTGCGGCCGCGAAGGCAAGTTGGCATTCGGTGTTGACGTTGATTTTCGAGACACCGAGAGAAATGGCCTTCTTAATCATGTCGGCAGGGATACCCGTGCCGCCGTGAAGAACAAGGGGCATGTTGCCGACTTTCTCGCTGATGGCGGCCAGCGTATCAAAGCGCAGGCCCGGCCAGTTAGCGGGATATTTGCCGTGAATGTTACCGATACCGGCGGCCAGCATGGTCACGCCGAGGTCGGCAATCATTTTGCACTCGTTCGGGTCGGCCACTTCGCCACCGCCGATAACGCCGTCTTCTTCACCGCCGATGGCGCCGACTTCAGCTTCCAGGGACAGGCCCTTTTCGCCGCAGACTCTGACAAGTTCGCGCGTTTTTTCGATGTTCTCGGCAATCGGGTAGTGCGAGCCGTCAAACATGATGGAGGAAAAGCCGGCTTCGATGCATTTGTATGCACCCTCGTAGGTACCGTGGTCAAGGTGCAGCGCGACGGGCACGGTGATGCCGAGACCTTCAAGCATACCGTTGACCATGCCGACGACGGTTTTGAAACCGCACATGTATTTGCCGGCACCTTCGGACACACCGAGAATGACGGGGGATTTCAACTCTTCTGCCGTTTGCAGAATGGCTTTGGTCCATTCAAGGTTGTTGATATTGAATTGGCCGACGGCATAATGCCCCGCTTTGGCCGCTTCAAGCATTTCTTTTGCGGAAACTAACATGGTTTTTATCTCCTTTATTTTTTTCTTCCTTTATTATAGAACAGAAAAAAGAAAAAATCAACCCTTCGCAAGAATTTTTTCGGAATGTTCACGAAAGCGTGCGTACGCGGTACATGCCTTCAATTTCCGACAGCGCGCGGACGGCCTCTGCTGGCACGTCGCCTGTTACGTCAAGCATGGTATATGCGTTTTTACCCTTCGATTTGTTGACCATGTTTTCAATGTTCACGCCGAGAGTGGAGAGAATACCTGTGATTTTCGACAGGACGGCGGGGACGTTTGCATGCAATAGGCAGATGCGCCGCTCACCGCTCTTCGGCATGGAGGTGTTCGGAAAATTGACGCTGTTTTTAATGTTGCCGTTTTCAAGGTAATCCGTGAGTTCGTCTGCCGCCATGACGGCACAGTTTTCTTCCGCTTCCTCGGTGGATGCGCCGAGGTGGGGAATGGTCACGATGCCGGGCACGCCGACGGTTTCGGCTGTCGGAAAGTCCGTGACATAGGCGGCGACTTTGCCGCCTGCGAGCGCTTCTTTGATGTCCTCTGCTACGACAAGGTCGGCACGGGACAGGTTGACAATGCGCACGCCGTCCTTCATTTTCGCTATGCTTTCGCGGCAGATCATGCCGCGCGTTTCGTCGGTCGCGGGTACGTGCAGGGTAATATAGTCCGCGGCGGCAAACACCTCGTCAAACGTCGCGGCCTTTTCGACGTGACCGTCGATGCTCCACGCCGCATCCACCGACAGAAACGGGTCGCAACCAATCACTTTCATACCGAGAGCAACGGCCGCATTGGCCACCTGACCGCCGATGGCACCAAGTCCGATAACGCCGAGTTTTTTGCCGTAAAGTTCCACACCTGCAAACTTTGCTTTGCCTTTTTCGACCTCTTTCGGAAGATTTTCGTTCTTTTCGAGCGCATTTGCCCACGCAATTCCGTCATAAATTTTTCGGGATGCGAGCAGAAGTGCGCAAACGGTCAACTCCTTGACGCCGCCGGCGTTGGCCCCGGGGGTGTTGAATACGGGAATGCCCGCCGCCGTCAGACGGTCTATGGGGATATTGTTGACGCCGGCACCGGCGCGCGCTACGGCAAGAAGATTCTCTCCGAACGACATGTCATGCATGACGGCCGAGCGGACAAGTATCGCGTCGGGTTTTTTTTCGTCGGTGCCGCAGACGTACCCGTCTGTCGGGAGTCGGTCAAGACCGGCCCGCGCTATGTTGTTGAGAAGAAGAATATGTTTCATGTCAGTTTCCTTTCGGGTTTTCTTTGGCGAATCTGTCCATAAAGCGGACGAGGGCTTCCACGCCGGCTTTCGGCATGGCGTTGTAAATCGAGGCGCGCATACCGCCGACGGAACGATGGCCTTTCAGATTGGCAAGTCCGGCCGCGGCGGCCTCCGAAGCAAATTTTTTATCGAGGTCGGGCGAGCCCGTGACAAAGGTCACGT
>CAKRWK010000081.1 GCA_934417455.1 uncultured Eubacteriales bacterium | reverse complement strand
GATACCGTCGGACTTTCCAAGTATGTCAATCCGGAACTGAAAAACCACAAACTCGACACCATTGCCGAGGCCTACACCCTCGCCGACTTCCATCACCACCGCGCCGTGGACGACGCGACGGTGCTCGCCAAAATTTTCTTTGTCATGCAGGACAGACTCCGCAGTGAGGGCATCCGCGACTTTGACCGCATGATGGATGCCATGAGCGAAAAAACCGACCCCCTGAAATTGCCGACCTACCACATGATTATTTTCGCGAAAAATCTTGTCGGTCTCAAAAATCTCTATAAACTTATATCTTTCAGTTACCTTGACTACTACAAAAAGAATCCCCGTTTCCCGAAATCCGTTATCGAACAGTACAGGGAAGGGTTGATTATCGGTTCCGCCTGTGAGGCGGGCGAACTTTACCGCGCCATTCTCGACCGCCGCAGCGAACAGGAAATCGAGGACATCGCCGCCTTTTACGACTACCTTGAAATTCAGCCGCGCAGTAACAACCGCTTCCTGGTGGCGGAAGGCCGCGTGGCCGGTGACGAAGGTCTGATGAACATCAACCGGCAGATTGTGAATCTCGGCAAAATACTCGGCAAGCCCGTGTGTGCCACCTGCGATGCGCACTTTCTCAACAAAGAGGATGAAATATACCGAAAGATTCTTCTGGCCGGCATGAAATTCCGTGACGCCGACCGGGACGTCGGCCTCTACCTGCGCACGACGGAAGAAATGATGGATGAGTTTTCCTATCTCGGACCCGACATCTGTCACGAGGTCGTTATTGAGAACCCGAACAAAATTGCCGCCATGTGCGAAACATTCCGTCCGATTCCCGAAGGGCGGTACGAACCGTCCCTTGACGGTGCTAAAGAGGAACTGATAGAGTCCTGTTGGAAGCGCGCGCACGACTGGTACGGCGACCCTCTGCCGGAGATTGTCGAAAAACGTCTGACAAAGGAACTCGATTCCATCATTGGCCACGGCTTTGCCGTGCTTTACATGATAGCCGTCAAACTGGTGGCTTATTCCGAAAAACTCGGTTATCAGGTCGGTTCCCGCGGTTCCGTCGGGTCGTCGTTTGTCGCTACTATGTCCGGTATTTCCGAGGTCAACCCCCTGCCGCCGCATTACCGCTGTCCGAAATGCCGGTATTCCGAGTTTATCACGGACGGCAGCGTCGGTTCCGGCTTTGACATGGACGACAAGAACTGCCCGCATTGCGGCACGCTCATGATTCCCGACGGGCATGACATTCCCTTTGAAACCTTCCTCGGTTTCAAAGGGGACAAGTCGCCCGATATTGACTTAAACTTCTCCGGAGATGTACAGGGTAAAGTCCATAAATTCACGGAAGAACTCTTCGGTGAAGGACATGTGTTCCGCGCCGGTACTATTGGTACGTTGGCCGATAAAACGGCATGGGGCTATGTCGCCAAATACCTCGAAGAGCGGAAAATCCGTTTGCCGAAGGCCGAGGTGGCACATCTGACCTCACGTCTTGTCGGTATTAAGAAGACGACGGGGCAGCACCCCGGCGGTATCATCGTTGTGCCGAAAGAGTATGAAATTTACGACTTTTCACCGGTTCAGCACCCCGCCGACGACCCGTATTCCAATATCGTTACGACGCACTTTCAGTTTTCCTATCTGCACGATACGATTCTGAAACTTGACGAACTCGGACACGATATGCCGACCAAATACAAAATGCTTGAGAAGTACACGAACACCAATATCCTCGACGTTAAAATGAACGACAAGGAAGTGTACGAACTGTTCCATTCTCTGAAGCCGCTCGGTATCACTCCCGATAAAATCGGCGGTTGCCAACTCGGTACGTTCGGTATTCCCGAGATGGGTACGCATTTTGCTCAGCAGATTCTGATAGAATCGCAACCGAAAAGTTTTGCCGACCTTTTGCAGATTATGGGACTCAGTCACGGTACCAATGTATGGGCGGGCAATGCGCAGGACCTCATCCGCGAGGGCGTGTGCACCATTTCCGAGGTCGTCGGAACACGTGACGGTATCATGCTGTACCTGATTCGCCATCATCTCGATGATTCCATGTCCTTCAAGATTATGGAGGATGTCCGCAAAGGTCGCGGTCTGAAACCGGAGTACGAAGAAGCCATGCTGGCACACGACGTGCCGCAGTGGTACATTGACTCCTGCAAGAAAATCAAATACATGTTCCCGAAGGCGCACGCGGCCGCATATGCCATGTCGGCCATCCGTCTTTGCTGGTATAAAATTTATTATCCCATGGAGTTTTATGCCGCATTCCTCACGGTGGCTCCCGGAGGATTCGACGCGGAAATCGTGTCGGGCGGTTATCGCGGCGTCAGCAACGCCATCAAGGAAATCGAAGAGAAGGGAATGGAGGCCACCGCCAAAGAAGGTGAAATGCTGTCCACATTGCAACTCGTGCGCGAAGCACTTGCGCGCGGCGTGGAATTTCTTCCCGTCGACCTTAAAAAGTCGGATGCAAAAGCCTTTCTCCCGGAGGACGGAAAAATCCGCATGCCCTTCAACTCCCTCGGCGGTCTCGGCGATACAGCGGCGGCAAAAATTGTGGAAGCGCGCGATGCGCACGAAATTTATTCCGTGCAGGAACTTCGCGAATTTGCCGGATTGTCCAAATCCGTCATTGAAATTCTTCGCCGTTGCGGTGTGCTAGATTCGCTCGAAGAAACAAACCAGTTTTCACTCTTTTGAATGCGCTTGGACTGTAAATGCAAACAATAGGAAACAAAAAAGCCTGCGAAAGCAGGCTTTTTTGCTTGAATTATGGATTTTCAGGTAGTTTCTCCGTCGGAAATTTCTTTTTGCTTTTCCTCTGCATGCTTTTTCTTTTTTGCCTTTCCGGAGGACTTTTCGGGGAGACTTTTCTTGTTGGGACTATAAACTTTTATCGACACTCTTGTTGGGCGGATGCTTCTCTTGCGGTTGCGAACTTTGACCGGTATTTCTTCGAAACAGAGGTCGAGAAAGTCTTGATACGAGCGATACGAACTGTCGGCCTTTTTTAAGACATCTTCTTTCTTTATTAGTATTCTGTCAACGACCATGAGAACAATGGATTCAACAAAGGTGATTATGGTCAGGTATACTATCAAATCGTTCCGATACATGGGAGGAGAAAAGATGTTCCATAAAACGGCAACGATGGCGGAGAGAAAGGATAAGATATATCCTATTACCTGCGTTATCAAACATTCCTTGACGACGCCGTGCGTTTTTGCGGACTCCCATGATACCCCGGTGAATAAAAAAGCGAATTTCTTAATTTTTATTAAGGGAAAATAATCATCGGAAAATTCACAATGCAATATCACGAGGTGGGGGGGCTAAGGCGAACATGACGATATAGATCACAATGGTTAAAACATATGCTGCCACTCTGTCACCTCCCAAACAACGTTAAAGAACGCATACAATGTGACGAAAATCGGCCCGATACCGTCATTCTTGCGGCAGTTCGCAAATGGCCTTGGCTACCTTGCAATTCGGCAGGATTTGCAACAAGTATGTTTTGCCGACTTTCAACGTGTCACCGGTATTGACAATGATGGTTTCTCCCGAATCTTTCATCTGCAAAATCGGAAAGCAATGGATCGCAAAGTCTGCTTTTAAGTATGTATTCTTTTTAAGGCCGACCACGGTTCCTTCCACGACATCATACCGATCGTTTTTTACGGAGGGAAGATCCTTGAAGTAGGGAATCATTTGAACAATGCTGTAAATGCTGCAAGCCAAAAGTACGCTCGCCGAAATAAGGGAGAAAATAAAAGTTAAAAAGGAAAACGACGACGTCCAAGTTTTTATTTCGCCGATAACAAGCCAAGCCAGTATTGCCATGGAACCGCAGAAAAGAAGGAAATAAGATAAAAGATTGAAATAAAACTCTTTTTTCAGTGTAGAATTTGTTTTCATAACAATCAAATCTCCCTTTTTATGGTCGGATGTCCGGAAGGAGTTTTTGAGTAAAAATGAATCAGGCAAGACCGAAGAGCGCACGGAGCGCGGCGGCATTTTCGTCGTCGGTAAGTTTTTCTATGGCTTCGGCGACTTGATTTTCCTTTGTTTCGTCAAGTTTTATTGTCAAATCCGCGCTTCTCAGGGCGGGGAGGACGAGCGTACTTTCGGAAAGGGCACGAATGGTGGCGTCGAGATCTACTATATTTCCGGTTTCTCCGAATGTGTAGACGGCTTCGACAAGGTCGCCCTCTTTTTCAAAGGAAACGGTGCCGAGGTCGAGTTTTTTTACGTTTATCGGCAGGTCGAGCGAATCTGCCACGGCACGCACCGCCGCGTTCAGCGTGTTCAGAGATTCGTCGGCAAGGCCCGCCTTGATGGCATCGAGGTCGGTGCAGACGGAGCGGATTTTCCCGACGTTCTCGGCCGTCAGTCCGTCTCCGTAGGTGACGGAAGAAAGGTCGTTCATTTTGTCTGCCGTTTTCGCGGCGGCAATCAGTGCGTCCGTCTGTCCCGTGAGGGTGACGGTCGTACCGTCTTCTTTCTTCATGGAAGACACGAGGCGGTAGACTCCGCCGCCGACGGTCGTATAGAACTTCGATACGGGGGAATCGGCATATGTACCGGTTTCGGCGTTGGCTATCAGGGGTTTATCGTTTATCGTGACGGCGGCGAGACGCCCGCCGTCGACAAAGAGGCCGTTCAGCGGTGCACAAACGCAAAGCGCCGTCACGGCACCCGTAACAAGACCGACAAGACCGCCGAGCGTGTGCCCGCCGGAGGGTACAAGCAATTTAAGTATAAGGTAGACAATCCGGGTGAGAAGGGAAAGCACGGCAAACATCAGGACAAAGCAGACGACACCGATCGCCATCCGGGCGACGGGGAGGAGGATGTCGGCAAACGCGCGGAAATCTTCCGGCAGAACGGAGACAACATAGGCTGACAGGCTCTCCTGCCCGCCGACGGGCAATGCCATGACTTTCTCCGACATTATCGGAATAAATAAATAGGCACCGGCGGCAGAAGCGCCGAGAAGAACAAGACGGAGGACGGCGCGCAGCAGTCCTTTTTTCAGTCCGTCGAAGAACCCGGTAACAAGGCACAGGACGGTGAAACCGAGCAGAATCCATGCAAATGTGTCCATAAAAGTCTCCTTCCTTCTTTCACGATACAGTATACCATACCGCGCGGCGAATGTCAATGTGGAAATTTTTTTGCCGGGATGTAAAATTTTTCTTCCGGACCCCTTGACAAACGGGAGAAAAGGTGTATAATAGTAAAATGCATTATAATTGCTTTACTATGGGGATTTTTTGCCCTTTTTTCGGGGATAAGCCTCCGAAAACCGCCGAAAACGCGGGTGAGAGCAATTGAAAACTGCCGTTTTTGCCGATGGGTGTTGCCCGTCCGACAAACGGCCGCAAAAGCGCCAATGTTTGAAAAATTCAGGAATGGAGTGATTCTATTTATGATGCTTAAACCCCAGAAGCTGGGCACCAATGTGAGGATGAGTTTTTCCAAAATCGAAGCGGCGACCGAAATGCCGAATCTGATTGAGGTGCAAAAGAAGTCCTACGAGTGGTTCCTGCGTGAGGGTATGGACGAAGTCCTGCGCGATGTGTCTCCCGTGGTGGATTTCACGGGGAATCTGTCGATTGAATTCACCGACTATTCGATTGACAGCACGCCGCGGTATTCTGTTGAGGAATGCAAGGACCGTGCCGTGACCTACGATGCCCATATGAAGGTGGGCGTCCGTCTTCTCAACCGTCAGACGGGTGAGATCAAGACCGCGCAGATTTACATGGGCGACTTCCCTCTGATGACGGAGAACGGTACGTTCGTCATCAACGGTGCGGAGCGCGTCATCGTATCCCAGCTGCACCGTTCGCCCGGCGTGTTCTTCGGA
>CAKRWK010000080.1 GCA_934417455.1 uncultured Eubacteriales bacterium | reverse complement strand
CTGCAGTATCCCGTGAACATCAAACGTCCGAACCCGAGACTTGCCGGGATTATCATTTCCCAACTGGGCGGGCCGGACGGAGAACTGGGGGCTGCCACGCGGTATCTGAATCAGCGGTATACCATGCCGTCGAAGGAAGCCATCGGCGCTTTGACGGACATCGGCTCGGAAGAACTCGGGCATTGCGAAATGATAGCTGCGATTCTGTATCAGTTGACAAGAAATCTGACACCCGAAGAAATCATGGCCGGCGGGTTTGACAAGTATTTCGTCGACCATACCGTCGGGATTTATCCGTGTGCCGCCACCGGCGTGCCGTTCAGTGCTTCTGCCATTGCTTCCAAAGGTGACGCCGTCGCCGACCTGAACGAAGACCTTGCCGCCGAGCAGAAAGCCAGAGTAACGTACGACAACATTCTGCGGTTGTCCGATGACCCAGATGTCAATGACGTTATTCGATTCCTTCGTCAGCGGGAAGTGGTGCACTATCAGCGCTTCGGTGATGTTCTCCGACGCACGCAGGAACAGTTGAATCAGAAAAACTATTACGCGTTCAACCCGTAATACAAATAAAAAGAAAATCCTCGGAAGTTTCGTCTTCCGAGGATTTTTGATTTGTCAACCGACGTCGAAAAATTATCCGTTCAAGGATGTTTTTGTTTGCATCGTAATAAACAAAATCAATTCCAAATCTTCCTGTTCCTTTTCGTCGTATTCGTCATTCCATACGTTTGAGTCAAAAAATGTTTGTTTTCATGAAAGAATTTTATCCGCATTTCTGTTTATTACAGGTCGAGTGCGTCGAAATCCTTCACGGAGGCGATGTATGCGCGCCACGTCGCAAAAGCAAAGACAGCAAGACCAAGCCCGAATACTATCCACTGAGAAAGCGTCGGCGCCGTGCTGTTCAGGCTTTCGAGACCGGGAACGTGATGGAGCGTTTCCGCTATGCCGACAACGATAAAGGCGACAATACAATAAATAAGAACGGGGACGCCGATTTTATAGGCCGTGCGGAAGAAATCCCGCAGAAAGAACCACTGAAAAGCGGCAAACAGCAGAAGAATGTAACCGAGATAGGCAATGTTTGCGTTCATCAGCGCATTTTCCGTATAAACGGTTGCAGAGGACAGAAGGGTCATACGGAAAATCGTGAAAACGGCCGAGAGAAGAAACGCCGCGATTTCCAGAATCAGAACAAACAGAAACTTGGCACCGACTATATCCCGCTTGGAAACGGGGAGCAGGGCAGAGAAAAGAATGTCGTTTTGCTCTCTGACATTCTGAAACGTATAAAAAATACCGAGCGTTATGAAAAACGTACCGACAAGAATCGGGTAGCCCGGAATCCATGTCATGCAAGAGAAGAGGAGAAATACATATGTAAGAACATTGGCCGACAGGGTAAATTCTTTTTTCAGAAGGGATTTCATTGTTCGTTTTCTCCGTTCTTTTCAAGATGAATCATGACGGTTTCAAGGTCGCAGGTGCGGATGCTCTTGTTCGGAAAAAACGCGGCATCGCTTGCCAGTATCATACCTGTAGATTCATTTCTGCTTTGATTTATACCTATAATTTTTTCTTTTTGGACATCCGTTTCTCTTCCGTCTACGGAAATTAACCGATACTTATCCGTAAAGGAATCCATTGGCTCCGATGTCAGAACACGACCACTTTGAATGTAGGTTATATCGTCGGCACATTTTTCAAGGTCGGAAATGATATGCGTGGAAAAGAGGATGGTGACGCCTTCTTTGGCAAGTGCAAGAAAGATATCGAGAAGTTCATCGCGGGATACGGGGTCGAGGCCGCTTGTCGGTTCGTCCAGTATCAGAAAATCGGCGTGATGGGACAGCGCCATTGTCAGAAGGAACTTGACTTTCATGCCTTCGGAAAGTTGTTCAATGCACTTATCCGTATCCAAGGAGAACCGGTGCATGTATTCTTCGCACATGTTCTCATCCCACGTCGGGTAAAACATTCGCGTCACGGCGAGAATGTTTTTCAGTTTCTTCATTTTATAATAGTGAGTACCGCCTGCGGCATATCCGATGCGGGCACGGATGACGGATTCGTTCCCTTCATACGGAATGCCGAAGAAAGTCACGGAACCGCTGCTCGGATGGGCAAGTCCCAGTGCCGATTTCAGGCAGGTGGTTTTTCCGGCACCGTTACGTCCGATAAGTCCCATAATCCGACCGCGTCGGATGTCAAGCGACAGAGGACCGAGTGTGAACTTCGGGTACTTTTTTGTCAGATTTTCAATATGTAAAACGGATTCCATATTACTGATTCCTTTCTTCGTTTGTATATACATATCTGAGACCTTCATAGGCTTTTGTCAGAAGGGAAGACGCAACGTCTTCCTTCCATTCAAGAAACCCGGTGGCAATCATCGAGGCCATGCCGTGCACATATATCCACATCTGCACATGAAATGCATACGCTTCTTCTTCCGTCAGACCGAGTGAGGTGCAAAGCCGTTCGATAAGCGGCCGCGTTTCCGGACCGAGCCGCCCGTCGGCGGGGGCTTCCCGGCTTCTGTCCCGCATAAAGAGCAATTTGAATAGTTCTGTTTCTTCTTTGGCAAATGCAATATACGCCATGCCGCTGGCTTTGTACGGCGGATATTTTCCCGCGGACATGTGGAGGGAAAGAAAATCCGTATAAACTTTGGTAGCGGCCGCGGCGGCCGCCGCGTGCACCTCTTCCATTCCCGAAAACAGAGAAAATATCGGTTGCGTTGAACAGTGCAATTCTGCCGCAAGCGCCCGTGCATTGAGTTTTTCGCCTTTTCGCCAAAGAGATAAAGCGGCGCTTGTGACCGTTTCTTTCGTCAGAAGTCCTTTTTTCGGCATGTCTACCTCCCACATAGGATAACAAATGTTATATAACATATGTTATTATATAACGAAACAAGAGAAAAGTCAATAAGGAAACAAAAACTTTTGGCAACGGGTTTGTTTTTTTCGTTTTTACTTGCATTTTTACCGCCGATGATATATAATAGACGTTATAACCCGAGTGATTCCGAAGTAAAGGAGAACGCATGTACAAAATTGTAAACAAAAAAGAACTGAATCCGACGGTAACGATGATGGATATCCAGGCGCCGTATGTGGCGGCCAAAGCGGAACCGGGACAGTTTATTATATTGAGAGTGGATGAAGACGGGGAACGCATCCCCTTGACGGTGGCCGGTTATGACCGGAATGCCGGCACCGTCCGAATCATATTTCAGGTCGTCGGCGCGACAACCATGTTGCTCAACGCCAGAAAACCCGGTGATTTTCTCTGTGATTTTGCCGGCCCCCTCGGTATGCCGACCCGCCTTGCGGGATTGCGCCGTGTGCTGATTGTCGGCGGCGGTGTCGGATGTGCCATCGCGCTTCCGATTGCCGAAAAACTGAAAGAAGAAGGGGCGTCGGTGACTTCCGTCATCGGATTCCGCTCGCATGACCTTTTGATTCTTGAGGACGAATTCCGTGCGGCGTCGGAACGGCTTTTCGTGATGACGGACGACGGTTCATACGGACAGAAGGGAAATGTCTGCGTTCCGATTCGCGAACTGTTGGAGAACGGAGAAACGTTTGATGAGGTAATTGCCATCGGTCCGCTTATCATGATGAAATTCGTCGTTGAAGCCGTCCGCCCGTACGGGATTCCCTGTACGGTTTCTATGAATCCCATCATGATTGACGGTACGGGGATGTGTGGCGGCTGTCGTCTGACGCTGACTGAGGACGGGCGGCGCGTGACGAAATTTGCCTGCGTGGACGGTCCTGATTTCAACGGGTACGAGGTCGACTTTGACGAGGCGATGTCCCGCGGACGCATGTATCACGATTTTGAGGCGCATGCGGCGGAGCGTGTATGTAATCTTCTGAAAAAGGAGGAGACGAACCATGGCTGATATGAATCCGAAAAAACAACCGATGCCGGTGCAGAAACCGTCTGTTCGTGCGCACAATTTCAAAGAAGTCGCTCTCGGATATGACGAAGAAACTGCCGTGGCCGAAGCGCTTCGCTGTCTGCATTGCAAGAATGCTCCGTGCGTCGCGGGGTGTCCGGTCAACGTTCACATCCCCGATTTTATTGAAAAAGTCAGAGAAGGTGATTTTGAAGGTGCATATCGCATCATTTCACTTTCTTCGACGCTTCCCGCCGTATGCGGCCGGGTTTGCCCGCAGGAAACACAATGCGAGTCCAAATGCGTGCGCGGGATAAGAGGCGAATCTGTCGGTATCGGCCGTTTGGAACGTTTTGTCGCTGACTACCACAATGCGCATTCGGAGGTGGCCCCTGTCTGCGCTCCGAAAAACGGTCATAAGGTGGCCGTCGTCGGTTCCGGGCCTTCCGGGCTGACCTGTGCCGGAGATCTGGCCAAACTCGGTTACGAGGTGACCGTTTTTGAGGCACTGCACAAAGCGGGCGGTGTTCTGGTATACGGCATTCCGGAGTTTCGTCTTCCGAAAAATATTGTGGACAAGGAAGTCCGCAATCTGAAGGCCATGGGCGTGACCGTCATGACCAATATGATTATCGGAAAAACCCTGACGGTGGACGAATTGCTCGCGCAGGGATTTGAAGCGGTCTTCATCGGATCCGGTGCCGGTCTGCCGAACTTTATGGGCATTCCGGGCGAAGCCCTGAAAGGCGTATATTCCGCCAATGAGTTTCTGACGAGAAGCAATCTGATGAAGGCCTATCGCGACGATACGATGACGCCCGTCATGAAGGGCGGACGCGTGGCCGTGGTCGGCGGTGGCAATGTGGCTATGGATGCCGCACGCACGGCACTTCGTCTCGGTGCGGAAAAAGTATACATTGTGTACCGTCGTTCCATGGCGGAATTGCCGGCGAGAAAAGAAGAAGTGGAACATGCGGCGGAGGAGGGAATCGAATTTCTGCTTCTGACAAACCCCGTTCGTATTCTCGGATATGAAAATTCCGATGACCGCCGCGACCCGAAGAACGGCTTTGTCACCGGAATGGAATGTGTGAAAATGGAACTCGGCGCACCGGATGAACGCGGCCGTCGCCGCCCCGTTCCCGTGGAGGGAAGCGCGTTCGTTCTGGATGTGGATACGGTTATCATGGCCATCGGTACGTCTCCGAACCCGCTCATCAAGTCCACCACGGCAGGACTGGACGTCAATGCCCGCGGCGGCATTGTCGTGGAAGAGGCTACGGGTAAGACCAGTAAGGCCGGCGTATACGCCGGTGGCGACGCCGTTACCGGCGCCGCCACGGTAATTTCGGCCATGGGTGCCGGCAAGTGCGCCGCCCGTGCCATTCATAACGCACTGTCAAATTGACAGACAGGGAAGCGTCTGTTCCGGCTTATTCACAGCCGAGGGACGCTTTCTTTGTTTCATCCGAAAAATAGTCCAGGGGGTTGACGGAGACACCTTTGACTTTGATACCGAAGTGCAAGTGCGGTTCTCCTGCGATTTCAAAAAGCGCCGTATCGCCGACGGTAGCAATCAGGTCACCGGATTTGACTTCGGCACCGACGGAAATCTCCTCCGGCAGTGTTTCGGAGAGATTGGAATATACCGTTTTGAAATCGGGCGTGTGTGTGATTTCCACGGTCATGCCGTATTTTTCGTCTTTGTAGATGGCACTGACGGTGCCGTCGGCCGCGGCGTAAATTTCGGCATTCTCCTTCGTGGCAATATCAATGCCCGTGTGCACGCGCCATTCATGCAATGTGTCTGAGAATACGGGCACGGTCAGACTGTGTTCCGTCATGATGGTTCCGACAACCGGGGCGACAAAAACGGGCGTTTTCGTTTCGGGCTTGTCGGGCTTTTCCGGTTCTGCCGGTTTTGTGTCATCGGGGGTCGGCGTGGGCTGTTCGACCTTCGGCGGAGGCGTCGGTTCGTGTGTCGTCTGCTTTCGGTGGTTGGC
>CAKRWK010000079.1 GCA_934417455.1 uncultured Eubacteriales bacterium | reverse complement strand
AATGGTCAGATTGCCCGGTACAGTGTACTGTTTGCCGAACAGATAAATATTTACCATATTCTCCATAATTCCATCTCCTTCATCAATATTCGGCGGGCAGTTCGTCCAACTGGTCGCATCGGAAAACCGGGCCGTCCTTGCAGACATACTTGGCGCCCACATTGCATCTGCCGCATTTGCCGATGCCGCATTTCATGCGAAGCTCCAAGGTTGTATAGATCTGAGTTTTATCGAAGCCCAGCTCCTGAAGTCCCGCCAGGGTAAACTTGATCATGATGGGCGGGCCGCAGAGAATGGCGATCTTGTCGGTGGAGAAGCCCAATTCCTTTACATAGTTGGGCACGAATCCCACATGACCGGACCATTCGGGCTGCTCCCGGTCGATGGTCAAATGCACATTCACATGGGCATCCTTTTCCCACTCTTCGATGATTTCCCTGTAATCGACAAGGTCCTGCATACTGCGGGAACCGTACACCACGTCAATTTTTCCGTAGCGGTCGCGGTAGCGACGGCAGTAATTGATAACCGAACGCAGAGGCGCAAGGCCGATACCCCCGGCAATGAAGAGCATATCGTGACCGACGAACTCCGTGTCGACGGGAAAGGGATGCCCGTACGGACCGCGGATGGTAATCTGCTGTCCCACTTCCATGGAATGAAGCCATTCCGTCACGCAACCGCACTTTTTGATGGAAAATTCCATAAATTCCGTATTGGTCGGAGAGGAGGTGATGGAAAACATCGCCTCACCGACACCGGGAACGGAGAGCATGGCGCACTGCCCCGGCTTGTGCTCAAAGGCTTTTTTCCCGTCGGGCGTAACAACGCGGAAGGTTTTGACATCGGGCGTGTCGATACGGATATCCGTCACGACGCCGATTTTCGGAATCAGAGGTTCGTTACTGTTCATCTTTATGCCCTCCCAACGTTTTCATCACTTTGACAATATTCATCTGAATGGGGCACTTCTCCACGCAACGACCGCAACCGACGCAGGAAAACATGCCGTCGTTATTGGTCGGGAAATAGACAAGTTTGTGCATGAAACGCTGACGGAAGCGCTCGGTCTGCGTCAGTCTCGGCTGACCGGCCGACATCTTCGTAAAGTCGGAGTACATGCAGGAGTCCCAACAACGGAAACGCTTGACACCGTGACCGGTGTTGAAGTCCTTGATGTCGTAGCACTGACAGGTGGGGCAAACGAACGTGCAGGTACCGCAACCGAGACAGGAAGCGGAAAGTTCCTTCCACTCTGGTGCACCGAAGTACTCGTCGGTTTTTCCCGCACCGAACGCATCGGCACGCAGACCCGAGAGCGGCAGTCTTGCGACGCGACGGCGGATGTCTGCCTTCTCGCCGTCGGCGGCATCGGCATCCGCCGGTTCCGTCACGGCATCAAGTGCCGAGAGAAGTTTTTCCCCCTTTTCCGTCTTTGCGTCAAGGAGAAGCGTGTCCTCCGTGCGATAGCAGACGACATCGCCTTCCGGTTCGGAAGGGTCAACGCCGAACGTTCCGCAAAAACAGGTTTCGGACGGCTTTTTGCAGGCAAGCGACACAATCGTGGCATGTTCCCTGCGGTTTTTGTAATAAGAGTCGGCGGGTTGTGCGAGGAACACCTTATCCAACACGGAAAAACTGCGCACGTCACAGGCACGCACACCGAAAATGACGAAATCTTCGCATTCGCGGCGGGTATCGATGATTTCTACCGTCTTTCCTTCCGTCTTGAAGTCCATCAGATTTTCCGTCTGCGGGAAAAAGAAGTCCTTGGCACTTCTCGTTGTCTTCAAGGCGTCGGAAAGTTGCTTTCCCTGTGCCCATTCTTCAAAACGTGCGCCGCCGTTTGTATCGACGGGCAGATACAACACTTCTTTGGCGGCAATGGCGGAAAAGAGGTCGGAAAGACGCGAAAGAGCAATTTTACGCATGGTGCGCCCCCCTTTCCACCGCGTCGCACGGTTCGATGTCATCAGGTGTGTAATTCACGACGGGGGCACGGCTGCCGACCTCGGCACCGGCCTGATAATCGCCGTAAAAACGGTCAATGTCAAAAATGAATTTGCGGTTCAGAAGGTGAAGCGGAATATGCTGCGGGCAGACGCGGGAACATTCGCCGCAGTCGGTACAACGTCCCGCCACGTGGAACGCGCGGATAACATGGAACATCTTTTCCTCAAAGGAATTGGCGGCCGCTTTGTTTTCGACACCGGAATTCGGGTTGTCGAACACACACTTCTCACAGGTACAGGCCGGACAAACATCGCGGCAGGCATTGCAACGGATGCAGCGGGACAGTTCGTTCTGCCAGAAAGCAAAGCGTTCGTCGGGCGTCATTTTTTCGAGTTTATCAACTTCGTCAAAACGGGAAGAATCGAGGATCTCTCCTTCTTCCCCGAGAAGTTCGTCGTAAGCAACGTGCTTTTTCGACTTACAATGACGGCATCTGTCGGGCAAAAGGTCGGACTTTTCAAATGTCTTATCACCGTCATAGAGTGTTTCCACCGTTACGGCGTCACCCTTTTCGGCGACGGAAAGAATACCGTCCGGCACACGGGTTTTCAGGGTACCGACATCCATCATACCGTCGCACGGAATGCCGACGGCATACACCTTTTCTCTGTCAAAGCGGTGCTCGGTCAGAAGCTGGTTGAAACTGTATGTATCGCACGGTTTCAGGAACACGAGAACGCGGTTTTCGTCTGCCGCCGTCTCCCGCACCAGATATTTTGAAAAATTCGCTCCGCAAAAGCCGTTGAAAACAAAGTCTTTCTCCATGTCTTCCGCCGTACGGAAGACGGCGGGTGTGACGTCATAGGCAAACTCGCCGGCTTTCCAGCCGAGAACGCGATTTACCGTTCCGTCGGCCAGCAGAGCCGACGCTTTGGCAATCAGAGTCTCACGGTTTATTTCCTGCATCGTAAATCCTCCAATCTCTTGTTCTCGCCGAGAGCGGCGACTTTTTCGGCGAAATCATTCATGGTGGCGGCAAATTTTGCGCCTTCCGCCGCGCTGACCCACTCCACTCTCGTGCGTTCTCTCTCGATACCGAGATAATCAAGCATGGAGAAAAGGAGAGCCATACGACGACGGGTATAATAGTTGCCGGACGTATAGTGGCAGTCGCCGGGGTGGCATCCGCAGAGAATCACGCCGTCCGCGCCGCGCTGAAACGCGCGGAGAATAAACATGGGATTGACGCGGCAGGAGCACGGCACACGGATGATTTTCACGTCGGCCGGATAGTTCAGTCGGTTATTGCCGGCAAGGTCGGCACCGGCGTACGAACACCAGTTGCAGCAAAACGCCACAATCAGGGGCTTATATTCGGTTACTTGCATATGGCATCCACCTCCGCCATGATTTGTTTATTCGAGAATCCGCGCAGGTCCATGGCACCGGACATACAGGCAACGGTACAGGCACCGCATCCCTGGCAGACCGCTTCGTTGACCACGGCCACACGCCGGATTTTCGTCGTGCGGTTCGGCATACGGAACTCCTTGTCCTGATAGGTGATGGCGCCGTACGGGCACACCTTTTCACAGGTGGAACAGCCGTTGCACATCATCTCGTCGGGATGGGCGACGCAGGGGTTGCCCGTCAGTTTGTCTTTGCAGAGAAGACCGATCACCTTGGACGCGGCGGCGCCGGCCTGCGATACCGTTTCGGGAATGTCCTTCGGACCCTGGCAGGTACCGGAAAGGAACACACCGGCCGTCGGGCTTTCGACGGGACGGAGTTTCGGGTGCGCTTCCGTAAAGAAATCGTTGGTATCCATGCTGGCCGTCAGCATGGTGGCCAGGTGTCTTGCGGACTTGTCGGGTTCAATGGCGGCGGCCAGCACCACAAGATCGGCGTCGATGTGAAGTTGACGTCCGTAAATGAGGTCGGAACCTTGCACTTTGAGTTTTTTGCCGTCGGGAATCACCTTACCGACCATACCCTTGATGTAGTGCACGCCGTATTCTTCCACGGCACGGCGGTAAAATTCGTCGAAATTCTTACCCGGTGTGCGCACGTCGATATAGAAGACATACACTTCCGTATCGGGGTATTTATCACGGATAAGCATGGCGTGTTTTGCCGTATACATACAACATATTTTGGAGCAGTATTCTTTTCCCTTTTCCGCGCAGGCGGCACAACGGGAACCGACGCACTGCACGAACACAATGGTATGGGGATGTTCTCCGTCGGACGGACGCAGAAGCGTGCCGCCCGTGGGGCCGGCCGCGTTCATAAGACGTTCAAGTTCAAGGGACGTAATGACGTCTTTCGATTCGGAGTACGCGTACTCGTCAAATTTTTCCATGGAGATGGGATTGAAGCCTGTAGCCACAACGATGGCACCGTACTTCTCTTCCACATACGTATCCTTTGCCTGATAGTCGATGGCGCCGGCACCGCACACTTTGGAGCAGACACCGCATTTTCCGTTTTTCAGCATCATGCAGTAGTTCGGGTCAATAGTAGCGACCTTCGGTACGGCCTGCGCAAACGGAATATAGATGGCATGACGGTTGTCCATGCCGAGGTTGAACTCATTCGGGACTTTCTTTTGCGGACATTTTTCGGTACAGAGGCCGCAACCCGTGCAGACCTCTTCTTTGACATACCGCGCCTTGCGCTTGATGGTTACGTCGAAGTTGCCGACAAAGCCCTTCACATCTGTGACTTCGGAATAAGAGAAGATACGAATGTTTTCGTTCTGCGCGACATCCACCATTTTGGGTGTCAGAATGCAGGCGGCGCAGTCCAGCGTCGGGAAGGTTTTGTCGAGTTGCGCCATTTTTCCGCCGATGGTCGGTTTGGTTTCCACAATGTCCACGGGAAATCCGGCGTCGGCAATATCCAGCGCCGTCTGAATACCGGCAATACCGCCGCCGATGACAAGCGCGCGCTTGGTGACCGGGGTTTCTCCGGGAACAAGGGGCGCATTGAGATTGACTTTGGCCACGGCCGCTTTGGCGAGGATAATCGCTTTGGCCGTGCCGGTCGGCATATCCTTATGTACCCACGAACACTGTTCCCGGATATTGGCGATTTCGACCATGTACGGATTAAGACCCGCGGCCGCCGCCGTTTTACGGAAGGTTGCCTCGTGCATACGGGGCGAGCAGGAGCAGACCACAATGCCCGTCAGCCGATGTTCGGCCACGGCTTCTTTAATCATATTCTGACCGGCCTGCGAACACATGTACTGATAATCCGTGGAGAAAACGACGGAAGGCTCATGAGCGAGCGCCTCGGCAACCGCCTTGACATCCACCGTACCCGCAATGTTGGTACCGCAGTGGCATACAAACACACCTATTCTTTGCATGGGTTTTCCTCCTTACTTCGCGTATTTGCGCAGGGCGCTGACGATGGCCTGTTGAGGCATATCGTCGTCGAGCAGTGCCGGAATGTCGTCGGGGGTCAGGTGGTTCTTTCCCTTCTCGCGGACGGCAAGCAGGCGAATAGCCTCCACGAGTTTTGCCGGTTCCACGCCGCGGGGGCAACGGTCGACGCAGGCAAAACAGGACAGGCATTTATAAACGGAATCCGACTTCATCAGCGTATCGATGTCACCGGTTTCTACCATGTAGACAAACTGATGCGGATGATATTCCATTTCGTCATACGACGGACAGGTACCGGAGCATTTTCCGCAACGCATGCATTTGACGGGATTGACCCCGCTCATGCGGAGCACCTGTTCCCTCTTTTGCTCATTTTTCTCTGTCATTGGGGTCCTCCTTTACGCCGAGTGCCTCGGCCAGAAGTTCTGTGAAGTACACGACGGGCACCGGACTGCCGCTTTTGACAAGGTTGTACTTGCAGAGCGGGCAGGCCGTCACCAGAAGGTCGGCACCGCCGTCGGCGGCACTCTTTCCGACCGCCTGCGACTTTCTGTCTGCCAGTGCGCGGTCTTCCAGTGTGACATAGCCGCCGCAACATTCGTTACGCATGGGATATATC
>CAKRWK010000078.1 GCA_934417455.1 uncultured Eubacteriales bacterium | reverse complement strand
GTCCGAAGACCGGTTTTCCGATGCGCTTGATATGAACGAGATCGGCGTGTCGCTCTTTCTCCGCATTCTTTTGAAAATCCGTGCCTTCCTTTCGGAGCACCCCGATTTCGTGCATGAAAAATGCCGCCTGTTTCTTCCGGCGCCGAGCGCGCTCCTTTTTGCGGATGACCCCTATCGGGTGCTCACCGACGCGTGCGGCACGCCCGAGCGCGGGAGACGCTATGCCGTCGTGCCCGTGTTTCGGGAAGAGGTCATGGAAGAAGACCCTGCGTACCTTGCGGAACGGTTTTCCGCTTTGCGCGCCGCCGGCTTCTCCGTCGGCCTTCGCGGTTACGGCTCCGCCGATTTTCCGACGGCCAAACTCATGACCGTTACCCCCGACGTCCTGTTTTTACATAAAGAAATGACGGCGCACCTTTCGGATACGTTCCGCGCCGATGCCGTCACCGCCGCCCTCCGCTTCGCCGCGGCATTGCATGCCGAGGTCGTCGCCGAAGGCGTCCGGAGCGACAGCGACATCCGCGCCCTCTATGCCGCGGACGTCACCGCGTTTCTCCCGTCGGGAGACTATCGCGGTCATCTCCGCCTGACAAACGAGCGGCTCGCCCCCGACAGGCTCGCCTGCCTGACAAAGGAGGGTGACGCATGAAAGAGGGAAAAGTACCTTTCGTATCCGTCAAACGCACGGCCGGCGAGGTCAAACGGTATCGCATGTACCGCCGCGTGGTGCCCGTCGGTATCGGCGTTGTCGTTGCGTTTCTGACGCTTCTGTACGTCGTTTCCGTTCTGTTTCAGCGGTATGGCAGTTTTACGGTCAAAGTCCATGAGTACGATGACCGCCGTTACGGCCTGTCTCTCTCCGAGCAGGACTCCTTTGCCAACCCGACCTCCCGCCTCAATTCCGCCGCCGCCAAGGACATCACCAATATCGACGGCGAAAAAGATCTGCCGAACAACCTCAACGACAGCGGCGGGGAACACAACGGCGACAACTATATCGCCTATACCTTCTTCGTCAAAAACACCGGCGAAAATACCTGTACGTATCAGTACAACCTGACCATTACGCGGCAAACCACCGGCATTGCCGCCGCCGCCCGCGTCCGTCTCTACTTTGAGCCTTTCTACTACGATACGGACACCGGCGAGTACCGATACACCAATACCTACACCGACTACGCCAACCCCAACACGGGCGGCGGCGGAGCCCCCGAGGTGGACGGCGGCCGCGTCATGACCAACTTTGCCGACGAAAATACCGTTGCGGTCGGTACCGTTTCGGACTTCAAACCCGGCGACATCTCCAAAATCACCGTCGTTGTTTGGCTCGAAGGCAACGACCCAGATTGCACGGACGACGTTCTCGGCGGACAGTTCAAACTCGATATGTCCTTCGACATTGTCGGTGCCGGCGAATCCTGATGTTTCCCATTTTCCGATATAGCCCCGTCGGCGCTGGACGGGAATATATAAACGACCCCAAAAAACAAAAAATTCAAACAAAGGAAGACAAAACAATGAAAAAATTCAAGAAACTCATCCCCGCGTTCTGCATGCTTCTTGTCTCCGCCATCCTGCTCGGTTCCTCGACCTACGCATGGTTTTCCATGAACAAGACGGTTGCCGCAACAGGACTTCAGATGACGGCAAAGGCAGATTTCATGTACTTGCTTGCAGTCGAAAAAGATGCTGATAAGGCAAAAGATGCAAACACTGCGTTTGGAACCATGCAGGCTAATCCTTCTACCTACAAAAGTGTGGAATTCAACATGAGCGGTGTTAATACGGCTCTTGCTCCTTCTACACCTGACGCGGCTGCAAGTACCACCAACCGTTCTAAGACTACCCTTGCCGTGGAGGGTAACTGGTACACTACTTCCAGTGATGATCCTGGTTCTCCAAATGCAAGCGCAAAGCCCGATGCCAAACATTCTCTCGGAACTGCAGGCTACGATTTTGCGAATTACGTCATCAAAAAGACCGTTTACTTGACTCTTGCAAAAGATTCTACAGGAACGATTTTGAAAGCTTCTGCTACCATCACGAAAAAAGGCGCTGACGAGACGGATGTAATTTCTGCTGTGAAGGTTCTCGTTGCCGGTACAAAAGGTGTTGCTGAAGGATCGACTGTTGCTGAGATTGCCGATATAACAAACACTGCCGCTGTAGAAGTCGATGTGTATGTCTATTTTGACGGTACCGATAGCAGCGTTTACACGAACAACTTTGCAAACATCATGGAAGGCGCTACCATCGTGATCACATTTAGTGTTGAATAAATTTTCCTTTGGAAATATTTCCTCCCACCGGGCGGCGGGCAAAGCGCCGCCCGGTGGGCTCCGGAAGACCGTAGCAGCGCGCGGCGGACGGAAAAATTTTTGCTTTGCAGAAAACGCAATATGATGTCGGACGAAAAACGAGATTCCGCATTCTTCGCCTGCCTTTTGCGCGCCGTGTTGCGTGCGAACTGTTTGCACGGGCGAAGAATGCGGCCTTACGCATGTTAAAATATTTTAATTCTTACGCGAGAAAAAGAAACACAGAGAACCGGAGATGTCCGGTTTTCATCCGAAACATCCTGATTTTTCAGCCCCGCGGGGCAAAGAAAGGCACGGTTCCCCAATGAAAAACCAAACACATACCACCGCAAAGAAAACGGCCGGCGTCGTTCTGAACGTCATCCTTTGGCTGTTTGTTATATTCTGCGTGGCGATTACGGTCGTCGCATTCTCAGCGAACGGCAACGCAAAGGGCGTGCCCACCGTGGGAGGAAAATGCTTTCTGAACGTACAGTCCGGGTCGATGAGCGGCGATACGCCCTCGTATGTACCGGAAGGCAAACCGGCGGGCTTCCCGACCGGCGCCATGATTATCGGCCAATACATTGCCGGGGACAGCGCGGCCATTGACGCGCTCGAGGTCGGCGACATTGTGACATTTGAGTGGGACATCAACGGCGACGGTGTACGGTCGCCCGGCGAATACAATACGCACCGTATTGTCGCCATTGAAAGAGACAGCGCGGGGGCGGTCGTGCGTGTGACCACGCAGGGCGACAACCCCGAATACAGCAAAGGAAAAACGGAGGTTTCCGACCGTTCCGCCCTGATTGCCCTGTATACGGGGAAGAGAGTGGACGGGCTCGGCGGCGTGATGACCTTCCTCTCCTCGCAACTCGGCTTCGGCCTTTGCATTCTCCTGCCGCTATTGCTGTTTTTCATTTACGAAATCATTGTGTTCGTCCGCACGCTGATGTCGGTGCGCAATGCCGACAAAAAACTGATTACCGCAGAGGACGAAGAGCAAATCCGCAAAGCGGCGATAGAAGAATACCTCCGTCTGCACGGGGGAGACGTCAAACCGACGGATACGCCGTCGGACAATGAAAACGAAAACAAGTAAATACTCGGGGATTTTCCCCGACGATATAAAACGGTGACCAAATGAACGAATTTCTGTACGGATTTCTGACATGGTTCAGGGCTTTTTTCAGCCACATGTTGGACGGACTTCTGACGGTATGCAAAGGCATTGTTTTCGGCATCGGTCAGATGTTCAATTTCGCTTATTATTTCCGCCTGTTCCGCGAGGAAAGCGTGAATTTCGGCGCGCTTGACTGGATTTTTTCCATTCTGACTTTCATTCTCACGTTTGCCGTGTGGGCGGGTGTGATTTTCCTGATTGTCATCGGCGTGCGCAAATTCATCCGCTTTCGCCATACGCTGGTGGGCAACGAGGACCTGCTCGAGGAGATTTCCGAGTTGCACCGCGACGTTCTGCGCCTGACACAGGAAAAAGAGCGCGTCATGCAAATCAAAGTCACACAGGCGGGTCTGTCGTATGAGCAGATGAAACGCATGCTCGAAAACGAGATGAACGAGGCGCGCGCGGCGCTCGACGGCGCAGAGGGGGAAGAGAAGCCCGAAATTTCGGAGGGGCGGTTTGCCCGCCTGGCGGCTGTGGACGAAAAATACGTCTTTTACACGCCGCCGCATTACGATAACGGTCTGTCGCTCGCCGGCATTTGCGAGGACTTGCGCAATTTTGCCTGCGCGAAACATTCGCTGTATTATGACATCCGCACCGTGCGGCTGATGCTGGCCGGCCTTGCCTCGACGAAACTCGTGATTTTGCAGGGTATTTCCGGTACGGGTAAAACGTCTCTGCCGTATGTGATGGGCAAGTATTTTCTTGCGGATGCGACGGTGGCGTCGGTACAGCCGTCATGGCGTGACCGCAACGAACTGTTCGGTTACTTCAACGAATTTACCAAGAAATTCAATGAGACGGAAGTCCTGCGTCGCATTTACGAGGCGGGGTATAACGACGACATCAATATTATCATCCTCGACGAAATGAACATTGCCCGCGTGGAGTACTATTTTGCCGAGATGCTCTCCGTGCTCGAAATGCCGAACGCGGACGAATGGAAGATTGAACTTGTGCCGTCCTCATGGCCGACCGACCCGAAACATCTGTCGGGCGGCAACCTGCACATTCCGAAAAACGTCTTTTACATCGGCACCATCAACAACGACGACTCGACCTTCTCGGTCTCCGATAAAGTGTATGACCGTGCGTTTGTTGTCAATCTGGACACCAAGGGCGTGCCCTTCGACGCGCCCGCCACAACGGAAAAGCGCATTTCCTATTCCTATGTGGAAACTCTGTACGAAAGGGCCGCGAGAGAACATGCGGTCTCGCCGCTCGCCATGGAGAACATCGGCAAACTTGACAATTATGTCATCGAGCATTTCCGCGTGGCGTTCGGTAACCGTATCGTGAAACAGTTGCGCCTGTTCGTGCCCGTATATGTCGCCTGCGGCGGTACGGAAGAAGAAGCCATCGACTATCTGCTGGCTACCAAAGTGTTCCGCAAATTCGAGGCACTGAACCTGTCTCTCATCCGCGATGAAATCCGCGGTCTTATCGCCTTCCTTGACGCGACCTTTGGCAAAGGCGTGATGAAGGAATGTATCGCATATCTGCAGAGACTCCAAAAGATGTATTAACCCGTGTGGGCATGTGCGGTGGCATTTGCGGTTCGGCAGCTCCGGGAATATTTGCGGTTGCCGCAAAATCTTTACCAATGTAAAAAAACGAAAGAAAGCGAGGCCTTCGTATGGACGAGTTGCAAAAGAACCGGGACGGAGACGTCACATCGCCCGGTTGGGTGGACAAACTCCGGTACAGCAAATCGTTTGCGGCGAAACTCGCGCTTTCGTCCGCGGACGTCAAGGAATACTACGCCATGCTGGCGACCGAACTCCTTTCCTACCGGCGCATGACGGCGCGTATGAGTTGGTCGGGTATCGCGTTCAGCGTGGGGCGCATGCAGTTTGCGCGCTTTGTCATCAGCGGAAAAACCCTTTGCCTGTTTCTTGCCGCCGAGCCGGACGACGTGTCCGGCGGCCGTTACAAGGCCACGGCGGCGGAAGCCAAAAAATACGAAAAAACGCCGTCGCTTCTGCGTATTCGCAGTGAAGGCGCGGCGCGCACCGCCGTGCGCGCCATTGCGGCGGTTGCCGCGGCAAACGGCGTTGAAAAGAGCGAGACGCCGGGCGCCCCCGTGCTGTCCGCCTCTTTCCCGGCCGACAGCTTTCATAACCTTCTGACCCGCGGCCTTATCCGCCTTCTGAAAACGGAAAAACATACCGCTCTCACCGATACGGCCGAGGTTTCGGAAGCCGTCGCGGAGCCTGCGGCGGCCGGGGCGGCCGATGTGCCTGTGCCCGACGTGTATACCGACACGAAAGAGACGGCCGAGTTTCTTTTTGCCCGTCATGCGACGTATGACGGCATTCTTTCGGCGCTGTCGTCCGGCGAGGCGACGGTGCGCGTCACCGAGCGGCACATGCTCCGCGCCATCGACGAGATGTGGGTGCGGACGGTGGAGGACAGCCTGTCTGCCCTCGACGAAATCATCCGTCATCCGACGGGCTTTATTGCCGAGACGGAAGAAGTGCTTCCCATCGAGATGACGAAAAAGG
>CAKRWK010000077.1 GCA_934417455.1 uncultured Eubacteriales bacterium | reverse complement strand
CTGTTCGGCGTGATGGTGGCGCACTTGACGGCCACGCCGTATTTGTTCGTTGCTTCGGCGGCTTCCGTCGTCACGCGGTCGCGCGTGCGCTCCCGCTCGGGCAGACCGAGGTCGTAATACTCCGTCCGCAGGTCGACAAACGGAAGAATCAACTCATCCTTTATCATTTTCCATAAAACACGGGTCATTTCGTCGCCGTCCATTTCGACAAGCGGCGTCGTCATGCGGATTTTTTCGGCACTCAAAGGGATTTTCCTCCGTTTTCTTTTGTGTAGGCGAGCAGACCGCCGGCTCTCAGAATGGCGGCCTGCCGCTCGGAAAAGTGACCGACGAGTGGTACATCAATGCCCCGCGTCGTGTCTTTCAACAGAAACCGACCGGTGGACAGTCCGTCAAAGACGTGAGACAGAGACAGCGCGTCGCCTTCTTCAATGCGGTCATAGTCGTCGGGATTTTCAAACGTCAGCGGCAGAATGCCGGCATTGATGAGGTTGGCTATGTGAATACGGGCGAAACTTTTTGTGACGACGGCCCGCACTCCGAGGTAGAGAGGAACGAGCGCCGCATGTTCGCGGGAAGAGCCCTGCCCGTAATTCGCACCGCCGACCACAATACCGCCGCCCGCACGCTCGGCGCGTTCGGGGAAGGACGGGTCGCAGACGGAAAAGCAGAATTTCGACATATAGGGAATATTGGAACGGAAGGGCAGAATTTTCGCGCCGGCGGGCCTAATGTGGTCGGTGGTGATGTTATCGCCGACTTTCAGAATCAGCGATGCCGAAATTTTGTCCTTCAAGGGCGCCGTATCGGGGAATTTTTTGATGTTCGGTCCGCGCAGGATTTCCACGTGCGGGGCGTCCTCCGGTGCTGCCGGCGCGAGGACGGCGTGGTCGTCGACGGCAAAGACTTCCGGCAGGGTGATTTCCGGCATGTCGCCGAGGGTACGAGGGTCGGTGATTTCTCCCGTAAGCGCGGCCGCGACGGCCACCTCGGGAGAAACCAGATAGACTTTGGCATCCGCTGTCCCGCTCCGCCCCTCGAAATTGCGGTTGAACGTACGCAGGCTGACGCCGCCCGAGTTCGGGGACAGCCCCATCCCGATACAGGGGCCGCAGGCACATTCGAGCAGTCGCGCACCGGAGGCGAGAATGTCACCGAGGGCACCGCATCCTGCCAGCATGGAGAGGACCTGTTTCGAGCCGGGCGAGACGGAGAGAGACACGGTTTTCGCGACGGTTTTTCCTTTGAGAAGTGCCGCGACTTTCAGCATGTCAAGAAGGGAAGAATTGGTGCAGGAACCGATGCAGACCTGGTCCACCTTCAATCCTTTCAATGAGGAAACGGGGACGACGTTATCGGGGCTGTGCGGCTTGGCAATCAACGGTTCGAGTGTGTCAAGGTCGATATGTACCACCCGGTCGTAGACGGCGTCGGGGTCGGAGGTGAGCGGTACGAAATCGTCCGCACGTTCTTCGGCGGCGAGAAACGCACGGGTAACGTCGTCCGACGGGAACAGTGACGTCGTCGCGCCGAGTTCGGTTCCCATCTTGGTAATGGTGGCGCGTTCCGGCACGGAGAGATGCCGGATTCCCTCACCGCCCCATTCGATAATGTACCCGACGCCACCCTTAACGGACAGGCGGCGGAGAAGTTCCAGAGAGATGTCCTTGGCAGTGACAAACGGAGCGAGTTTTCCCGTCAGTTCCACCTTCATCATTTTCGGCATGGTGATGTAATAGGCGCCGCCCCCCATGGCGACGGCAACGTCCATGCCGCCTGCGCCGAAGGCCAACATACCGAGACCACCGCCCGTCGGCGTATGGCTATCCGAGCCTATCAGGGTCTTGCCCGGAATGCCGAATCTTTCGAGATGTACCTGATGGCAGATGCCGTTACCGGGACGGGAAAACCAGATGCCGTATTTTTCCGCAACGGACTGAATAAAACGGTGGTCATCGGCGTTTTCAAAACCGGATTGCAAAGTATTGTGGTCAATATATGCCACGCTGCGCTCGGTTTTCACACGGTCGATCCCCATGCTTTCAAATTCGAGATACGCCATGGTGCCCGTGGCATCCTGCGTCAGCGTTTGGTCGATTTTCAGTGCAATTTCTTCTCCCGGCGTCATGTTCCCGGACAGAAGATGCGCCCTTATGATTTTCTGGGCAACGGTAAGTCCCATTTTTATTCCTCCCCAAGAATGCTTTTCATGGCATTTTTTACATGTTCCGTCATGGCCGTCGCGGCGCCGTCCGCATCGTGAGCGGCAATAAATTTAAAAATGCGCCGGTGTTCCGAGAGCGACTTTACGGCGCGGTCGGCGTTCTCTACGGATACCTGTCTGAATTTCTGAACCTTCTTGTGCAGAGGCAGGAGCGTGTCGTACAGAACGGCACTGCCCGACAGGCGGTAGAGCAGTTCGTGAAAACGTGAATCCATATGTTTGATGCGGTCGGGTTCTTCCTTTGTGACGTAGTATTCCTGCAGGTCAAGCGCTTCTTTCAGTTCGGCGAGATTCTCTTTGTTTTTGCTTTTTGCCGCGGACGCCGCCGCGAGACCTTCGATACGCAGACGGATTTCGTAAATGTCTCGGATGTCCTCGTTCGTAATGCCGAGAATAACGATACCTTTCTTGGAAATTTCTATCAGTCTCTCCTGCTCAAGCCGTCGGATGGCTTCGCGGATGGGGGTGCGGCTGACACCCATGTCCTCCGACAGGTGATTTTCCGTCAGAGTGGCGCCCCTTTGATATTTGCCGGTCAGAATGTCGTCTTCCAGACGTTCAAACACCTGGTCGGCGAGGGATACAGGTTTGTGATCCATCGGTGCACCTCCTTACAGTACGGGACGGAGACGTCCGCCCGAAAGTTCTTCGATTTTTTCTTCCAGTTCGCGGGAGGAGAGTGCCGTCTGCCGGCCACTCGCGTATTCCGCGTCAATCCATCCCTTCAGTCCGAGGACAAGGTCACTCCGTTTATCCACGGTCGCGTCTCCCGAGAGACGGTAGGTATCGTTAATCCAATAGGCGATGCCGGACAGACCGGATGCCTTTCCTATCATGACCGACGGCTTGCGACGGAGAATTTTTTCCGTGTCGAAAATGTTGTAGATGTCCTCGTCTTTCATCAGGCCGTCCGCGTGAATGCCGGCGCGCGTCACATTGAAGTCCCGACCGACAAACGGCGTCATGCGGGGAATTTTGTAGCCGATTTGGTTGCGGTAGTAATCCGCAATTTCCGTAATGACGGTGGTGTCCATACCGTCGAGCGAGCCGCGCAGAGAGGCATACTCGAAGACCATGGCTTCCAGCGGAATGTTGCCCGTGCGTTCGCCGATGCCGAGCAGGGAACAGTTGACGCCCGACGCACCGTACAGCCATGCCGTGGCGGCATTGGCGACGGCTTTGTAAAAGTCATTGTGCCCGTGCCATTCGAGCATCTCGCTCGGTACGTCCGCATAGTGGCGCAGACCGTAGATGATGCCCGGTACGCTTCGCGGCAGCGCCACCTCGCTGTACGGTACGCCGTATCCCATCGTGTCGCAGGCGCGGATGCGGACGGGGATGCCCGCGTCTTCGCTCATGCGGGAAAGTTCGTTGACAAACGGAACGACAAATCCGTAAAAATCGGCGCGGGTGATGTCCTCGAGATGACAGCGGGGCATGACACCGGCTTCAAAGGCTTCCGCTACGGTGGCAAGGTAATAATTCATGCACTCTTTGCGCGTCATCTTCATTTTCTTGAAGATGTGATAGTCGCTGCAGGAAACAAGGATGCCCGTCTCTCGGATACCGAGATCGCGCACCAGGCGAAAGTCTTCTTTGCTGGCGCGAATCCACGTCGTGATTTCCGGGAAGCGCAGACCGAGAGCCTGACATTCCGCAATGGCTTCTTTGTCTTTTTCGCTGTAAACAAAAAACTCCGTCTGTCGGATGATTCCGTACGGACCGCCGAGTTTTGCCATCAGCTTATACAAATCCACGATTTGTCTGACCGTGTAGGGTTCTACCGACTGCTGTCCGTCACGGAACGACGTGTCCGTAATCCAGATGTCTTTCGGCATGCCCATCGGCACGCGGCGGTGGTTGAATGCCACACGGGGAATTTCCGAGTAGGGGTATATGTCTCGGTACAGGTTGGGGTCCGGAACGTCCTGCAGGGAGTATTTGTAACTTTTCTGTTCGAGAAGATTTGTATGGGGCGATATTTCAAGCATGCGCGGCCCTCCTTTGTTTCATCATTTGTATCCATGTATACAATTATACTCGAAAAATGCCCGTTTGTCAAGCCGAAAACGTCGAAAAACGCAAGAAGTACATAAAAAACATTCATTTTTCGGAGAATCAACCCGAAAAATTTCACAAATATACATAAAATTCGGCGCAAGATGTCATGTTTGCCGGCGGTGCGGGGGGGTCGTCCGACGGTCGAAAAACGGAGAAAACCTGAAAAGACGGCTTGACAACAGAGAAAAAGTGTGGTAAACTCTTACACGTGAAGATAATATTATTTTGCTGTATGGCAGCGGCGCGAACCTTTTCCCCGCGATACGGCACCTTCAAAGGAGAAAACACATGAAAGACACAACTCTCGTTGTCATGGCTGCCGGGATGGGCAGCCGCTTCGGCGGACTGAAACAGGCCGAACCCGTGACGGCCGACGGAAAGGGAATTCTTGACTTTTCCGTGTATGATGCCAAAGCCGCCGGATTTTCCAAAGTGGTCTTTATTTTGAGAGAAGATATGGCGGATGACTTCCGCCACCTCATCGGGGACAGAATTGCCAAAACGATTCCCGTCGAATATGTTATGCAGGATACGTCCTGTCTGCCCGCCGGCCGTACGAAACCGTTCGGCACGGGGCACGCCATTCTCTGTTGCCGCGATGTCGTCAAAGAACCCTTTGCCATCATCAATGCCGATGACTACTACGGTTCTCACGCATTTGTTGACATCCGCAAGCATCTCGCGCATGCCGCTCCCGGCGAATACGCCATGGTGGCCTACCGTCTTGACAAAACGCTCAGCAAGAACGGAACGGTGTCCCGCGGCGTTTGCGAAATGGCCGACGGAAAACTCGTTCGTCTGAACGAAATCACGAAAATTACGCCCGAGGGCACCTATGAAGAGAACGGCAGGACCGTGACGCTCGCGCCCGATACGCCTGTGTCCATGAACCTGTGGGGTCTGACGCCCGACATTTTCGACATTCTCGAAAAGGAATATAAAACGTTTCTCGACACGGCCAACCTCATGAAGGACGAATTCTATATTCCGCTCGTCGTCTCCGACGCCGTGGCGGCCGGACTTGCCACCGTGAAGGTTTACAACAATACAGACCGTTGGTACGGTATCACATACAGAGAGGACCTGCCCGAGGTCAAAGAAGCGATAGGAGGATATATCCGTGACGGACTTTATGAAGGAATTTAAGTCGGTTGCCGAGCAGTTTGACCTGCAGGGCGACATCACCGACATCTGCCATTTCGGAGAGGGACACATCAACCTCACCATGCTTGTCACAACGACAAAAGACAGATACGTCATGCAGAAAATGAACACGCATGTGTTCCCGAACGTCACGGGGCTGATGAATAACCTCTGCCATGTGACGGAATATCTTCACAAAAACGGAGTGGAAACGCTGCACCTTGTCCCGACGAAGGGCGGAAAACCCTACCTGACAAACGGGGACGGATGTTACCGCGTGACGGACTACATTGCCGGTACCGTCACTTATCAGACGGTGGAAAATGCGGATATGTTCCGCCGCGTCGGCTACGCGTTCGGCGACTTCCAGAATAAACTGTCCGCTTTTGACGCGTCCGTGCTTGTCGAAACGATTCCGCATTTCCACGATACGCCGAAACGTTTCCGTGATTTCTGTGCCGCGCTGGACGCCGATGTCTGCGGTCGCGCGGACACCTGCCGGGCCGAGATTGACTTCGTCCTTTCGAGAAAAGATACATAGGCCCGTGTGGTGGACGGTATTGCCGACGGCAGCATTACGCTGCGCGTTACCCACAA
>CAKRWK010000076.1 GCA_934417455.1 uncultured Eubacteriales bacterium | reverse complement strand
ACGGAAAGCACGGATCCGTTCGGTGACGTGTCTGTCCTCTATAAAGTCCGCGTCAGCTCGTATTTTTCCCTGGATGCTTTCAGTCTGACTTTGACGGAAGAAGACTATCTGAAATTACAGGCATGGCAGGATGAAAACGGCATACAGGTCATTCTGCCGTATTCAAATTCCGAGGGCAACTCGCTGAACGCCAATGTATGGTATGTCAGTGATAAGAAGGGAACTCCGAAATTTGATAAAAACGGAAATTTTATTCCCGCCTATCACACCGGACAACCGGACAATTATGCCAGTAAGGTACGTCTTGCCGGCGACCCGTATACCGAGAAAAATCCTAAAGCCGGGTGGAGTTATGCGCAGCGCACCGGAACGGCCGAGAGCGGATACAACTACATTGTGCGTGTCAGCGCGTACGATTATTTCGTATACCGTTACGGTTTTGAGCCGTCCTTCATTTTCGGAACCGACGGCAACGGATATGATATTTTCAGCCGTCTGGCCAAAGGCGCGAGATTCAGTTTCCTGCTTGCCATTGCCGTTTCCGCGCTGAATCTTCTCATCGGTGCCATTTACGGTGCCATCGAAGGCTATTACGGTGGCGTCACCGATATGGTGATGGAACGTATTTCGGACATTCTGTCCGGTATTCCGTTTACGGTTGTGACGGTCTTGTTCAGTCTGCACTTATCCAGTAAAATCGGCGTCGTGCCGTCGCTTCTGTTGGCCTTTGTGTCCACGGGGTGGATAGGTATGGCCGGCCGTGTGCGAATGCAATTTTATCGCTTCAAAAATCAGGAATATGTGCTGGCCGCGCGCACCCTCGGCGCGAGCGACTTCCGCATCATGTTCCGCCATATTTTCCCGAACAGCCTCGGTACCATTATCACAGGTTCCGTCCTTGTGATTCCCGGCGTTATCTTCTCAGAAACATCACTCAGTTACCTCGGTATCATCAACCTTGACAGTGCGACCCGCTCTTCCATCGGCACGATGCTCTCCGTCGGCAGGACATATATGACGACGTATCCTCACGTGATTTTCTTCCCGGCGCTCTTTATTGCGCTTCTGATGGTCTGTTTCAACCTGTTCGGTAACGGTTTGCGCGACGCATTCAACCCGTCTACGAGAGGAGAAGGCTGACATGGAAAAGAAATTACAGGTAAAAAATCTGACCATCTTCTTCAAAACGGGAGAGGGAAAAGTACAGGCCGTTCGTGACATTTCCTTCGACCTGCATGCCGGCGAGACACTGGCGATTGTGGGCGAGTCCGGTTCCGGTAAGTCCGTCACATCCAAGGCCGTTCTCGGCATCCTCGCCGGCAATGCCATGGTGGAGGGCGGAGAGATTATTTATGACGGACAGGACCTGCTCCGTATCACGGAAGAGGATTTCCACAAAATCCGCGGCGACAAAATCGCAATGATTTTCCAGGACCCCATGTCCAGTCTGAACCCGATTGCCAAAATCGGAAAGCAACTGACGGAGGCCATGTTGCTGAAAGGTCGCGCAAGACAGAAACAGAGCCGCGATGCGTTTAATTCCTATCTTGCCCGCCTGAATGCGAGAATGTTACAGGCCGCCCCCGACGTGGACTCTACGACCAAATGCAAAAACTTCGACAAATTCGAATATAGGCACCTTGACCTGGAGGGCGCGTACAACACCGCGAAAGAAGCCGCCACGGAAGCGGCCGACGAGGCGGATTCGCTGGCTTTTGAACTTGACAAAAACGCCGTGCGCGACGTCAATTACCGTCTGCGCAGAATCTGCGTGCTGTCAAAACAGGCGGTGCATCCGTACGTTGTCAGCACCCGTACGGAAGAACTCAAAACCATCGTTGCCGTGCTCCCGGACGAACTGAAACTCGGCAAAGAAACCAAAAATTTCAGCGGAATTGTGGAAAAACTGAAAAGTCTGGTTGGCATTTTGCGTGAAGCAACCGCGTTTGACATGCCGAACTTCTTTGCCATGGGCTACTATGAGACTTTTTCCGGAAAGCTCTTGCCGGAAGGCCTTTCGGTCGCGGAACTCAATGTGTTTCTCCGCAAGTATCTGGACGACAACTTCATGCTCGACTTTATTTCGGACACGAAGCGCGCCTTGATTTTTTCCGCCGAGAGAACAAAAGAACACCGACGTCTGGCCGTGGAAAGTCTGTCGAAAAACCGCATGCTTTTTGAAGAGGATGTGTGGAATAAAGACAGAATTATGCCGTATCTGGCTGAACTCGATGCCATCATCCGCCATACGATAGACCCGCTTGCCATTCACAAGGACAGCCGTATTTATACCTTTATGCCCGCCCTGCGTGACGCGGTGAGACGTTATTTCACAGGAGAAAAATCCAACAGAAAAGAGCAGAAGAGATATGACCGGCAGATGGAGAAGCAGAACGCCGTCATTTCCAAGGGAGGCACCCCGTCGTTTGTCGTGGTGGCTCCGTCACTGGTGGACTTTGATGTCGTAAAAGCGGATGCGAGACGGCAGATTGACGAACTTATCGCTCACTACCGCCGCGCAGACGAAGCCTTTGCAAACCGCAACTTCGACGATGAAGCGGTGGCGGTTATCGATTATCTGAAAGCCTGCGCTTCCGGCGTCGTGCAGCGTGTCACCAAGCATATGGCAAAAGACCGCGCCATCAAACTGATGGAGGAAGTCGGCATTTCGGAACCCCGTCGCAGATACAATCAGTATCCGTTCGAGTTTTCCGGCGGTATGCGTCAGCGTATCGTGATTGCCATCGCACTTGCCGCCAACCCCGACATCCTGATTTGCGACGAACCGACGACGGCACTGGACGTGACCATTCAGTCGCAGATTCTGGAACTTATCAACAAACTGAAAGAAGAGCGGCATCTGTCCGTTATCTTCATTACGCATGACCTTGGCGTCGTGGCCAATATGGCCGACCGCATCGCCGTTATGTATGCCGGTAAAATCGTTGAGTACGGCACGTCGGAGGACGTGTTCTACCGTGCTGCGCACCCGTACACATGGGCGCTTCTGTCGTCCATGCCCGACCTTGATACCGACGAAAAACTGGACGCGATTCCCGGCACGCCGCCGAACATGATTTATCCTCCCGTCGGCGACGCATTTGCGGAGCGCAACAAGTACGCCCTGAAAATCGACTTTGAAAAACAGCCGCCCATGTTCAAAATCAGCGATACGCATTACGCCGCCACATGGCTTCTGCATCCCGATGCACCCAAAGTGGAGATGCCGAAAATCATTACCGACCGTATTGCCCGCATGGAGCAAAAGAGGAAGGAGCAGTCCGGCACGTAACGTCCCGGCCGTAAAGATATGGATAAGAATAACGAAAACAGAGAAGTCCTTCTGAAAGTCGAGAACCTCTGCCAGTACTTCGGTCCGACCAAAGCGGTCAACAATGTTTCTTTCGACGTTTATAAGGGGGAAGTGTTCGGACTTGTCGGCGAGTCCGGGTGCGGTAAAACCACCACCGGACGGTCGATTATCAAACTGTACGACATTACCTCCGGCAGTATCTATTTCAAAGGCATCCGCATTGCGGCCGGCATAAAATCGTACCGCGATGCCATTGCGGCCGCCCGTGCACAGTACAGAGAGAACATGCGCACGGCCGTGACCGAAGAGGAGAAAGCCGCGCTGAAGAAAACGCGGGATGAGAAAATCGCAAAGCAGAAGGAAAACATCAAAAGCGCCGCGTTTGACCGCAAAAATTGCGACAAGGTGTACGTCGCGGAGCAGGTGGAGAAGGTGAAGGAAGAATTCCTTCCGCTTCTTGACAAGGCGACGCCCGAGGAACTCCCGCTTCTTCAGATGAAGTACCGCAACGAACTCCGTAAGGCCAAACGATCCCGCCTCGTGACGAAAATCCAGATGATTTTCCAGGATCCGTCCGCTTCGCTCGACCCCCGTCTGACCGTTCGGGAAATCATTTCGGAAGGTCTGATTATTCAGGGCGAGCGGGACACGGCGGTTATCAACCGCAAGGTGGACGAAATGCTTGAGTTGGTCGGTCTTGTCCGCGAGCACGCCGGACGGTACCAGCATGAATTTTCCGGCGGTCAGCGCCAGCGTATCGGCATCGCCCGCTCCATTATCATGCAGCCCGAAATGATTATTGCCGACGAACCCGTGTCCGCGCTCGACGTGTCCATTCAGGCGCAGGTCATCAACCTCCTGAACGAACTCCGCGATTCGCTCGGTCTGACGATTCTGTTCGTCGCGCATGACCTTTCCGTCGTCAAATACTTCTCCGACCGTATCGGTGTTATGTATTTCGGCGAGATGGTGGAACTCGCGCCGTCCGATGACCTCTTTGCTCACCCTCTTCACCCGTATACGCGCTCGCTCCTGTCTGCCATTCCTCTGCCCGACCCGCTCTACGAAAAGCAGAGAAAGAGAATTACCTATAATCCTTTGGCCGAACATGATTACACTGTCGATAAACCCTCCATGCGTGAAGTTTCGCCCGGACATTTTGTCCGGTGCAACGACGCGGAATTCGAGAAATACAGCCGGATGGTGAAGGAGTAAGATGGCAAACGAAAAGCAGCGTGAACCGCGCCCGCTGTGGAAAGAAATTCTTTGGCCGGTTGTCGTCGGTACGGCGATATTTTTCCTCTGTGCCCTTCGCTTTTCCCTGTTTTCCCTTGCGGAAAGCAGGGAAGTGCTCCGTCGGCTGTCGGACAGTTTTCTTGTCCCGGGCGTGCTTCTGGCCGGCGTCGGTTTTATCAGTTGGGCGGGCACGGAAGGAGCGTTTGACATGCTGGCATACGGCATGAAGACTTTTTTCTCGCTTTTCTCGAAAAAGCGGATGGAAAGCCTGCCGCGTACGTATTACGATTACAAAGAGCAGAAAGCCGCCGAGCGGCGCCCCTGGCTGAAAACGGCACTGTTTGTCGGCCTTGCTTTCTTTGCGTTTGGTATATTGTTTGCCGTTCTCTATGCTTCGGCAGGGTAAAAGAAAAACGTTTTTGCAAACAAATAATTGCAAAAACGTTTTTCTTTTTATATTTTACCGACGAAAGTCCGGTATTCCGTCGGTGTATTTCCGACCGCTTCTTTGAAAGCACGGCAGAAATGAAACACATCCGGAAATCCGCATCTTGCCGCCACGGCACCGACGCTGTCGCGTGTGCAGGAAAGTTCTTCTTTGGCTCTTTCCATTCTGGCGCGGAGAATATATTTGTGCGGCGTGATGCCGTATTTTTTTATGAAGAGTTTTCGCAGATACACCTCACTGATGTTGGCCGCGCCGGCGAGGCTGTCGTTGCGCAGATTTGCGTCGAAGAGATGGTCTTTCAGATACTGTTCCGCCGGACGCAGAATGTCGAACCGTTCGTCGGCGCCGCTTTCCAGTTGCTCGAAGAGTTCATAAGCGTACCGCATGACTTTCAGTCGGTTCTTTTCGTATGCGTATGCGTGAAAAAGCGCGTCGAACGTATGGTAACAGAGTCCCGGGTTTGACAGCGGCAGAATGACAAAATCGTCCGGCGCAAGACCTTCCGCCCGGAAATTGACGAGCGGAAAAAAGCCGGTGGCATTACCGTGCAGATCGTATGTGGCGTCCTTCGGCAACAAAACGGCGCAGGACGGGTCGGACGCAAACGACCGTCCATTGTGTACATATGTGATTTTTCCTTCCTTGCAGAGGGAAAGTCCGAAATACGGGCGATTATCCATGTGAAAGAGCCGTCCCCTTGCGGAAAAGACGGTCACGACTTCCGTCACTTCCAGCAGAGAAATTCCGTTCAGTTGCTGCATGCGCGATACCTCTCGTATGTTTCTGTATCCATTATATCCTTTTTATCAAATAAGTCAATGATTTTTGCATAATCTGTATCAAAAAAAGCAAACATGTACTGTTTTATGTATTGAAGGCCCCCGTGCGGACGCCTATAATGGGAGTATAAAAACGTCAAAAGGAGCATGAGCATGAACTTTTCCGGAAAAGTCGCGGTGGTGACAGGCGCCGCGTCGGGCATGGGGCTTCTATTCTGTCAGAAATTTGCCGACCTTGACGGCACGGCTGTTCTCGTGGATGTGAACGGTGCGGCCGCCTGCGCGGCGGCCGATGATATATGCAAAAAACATCCCGGGCACGCCGCCGGCGCCGCCTGCGACGTCCGCTCGTACGAGCAGTTAGCCACGGGGCGCGACTGGGTGG
>CAKRWK010000075.1 GCA_934417455.1 uncultured Eubacteriales bacterium | reverse complement strand
GTATGCAGACGTTCCGTCGCCCGTAAAAATGCGTCCGTCGGACGGTCGGCACGGACAAAGAGCGAAATAAACCGCAGTTGCGCGCAAAGTCCCGCAAAGGACGGCAAATTTTCCGTCACGGCTTCCGGCAAAGCGGAAGCAAAGACCGACGGGTATTGCGTCAGCACCCGACGGGCATCCGTTCCCCCCAGAAGTTTCATCAATTCGGAATAAATCCGTTCCGCGGAAACGGCCGGGAGAAGTTCCCTTTTATTTTCGGCGGCGACCGCCGTATCTTTTTCTATTTCAAACCCGAGCGTCGCCGAAAAGCGAAGTGCACGCAAAATACGCAGTGCGTCTTCCTCAAAACGGCGGGCTGGGTAACCGACGGCACGAATCAACCGCCTTTTGATATCTTCCTGTCCGCCGAAAAGGTCGGTAAAACCGTATATCGGGTGATAACAAATGGCGTTCATGGTAAAATCGCGACGCGACAGGTCGTCCGACAGGCGGTCGGTAAATGACACACTGTCCGGATGCCTGTGGTCGACATAGGTTCCGTCCACACGATACGTCGTAATTTCATACGGTATTTTATCGAGAAAAACCGTCAGCGTCCCGTGGCGGATTCCGGTATCTACCGTTCGGACATCGAAAAAAATACGGTGCATATCCTCGGGGCGCGCGGCCGTGGTTATATCATAATCATGCGGTGTCGTACCGAGAAGGATGTCTCTTACGCAGCCGCCGACAATATCCGCGCGGAAACCGGCTTTCGTAAGCCGATCAATAATAAACAAAACGTGGGGTGGCAACGGTACAAAATCCGCCATAAGGACTCCTTCCGGTCTTGACAAACGAGCAAACAGGTGTATAATGAAAACAAAAATATAAAAAGGGGCATACCATGCATTTGGAAAACATGATAAACGAACGAGGCCTTCCTCCTCTGCCCGGAAATATCCGGTCAAAAGAAGATTTTATACGTGAAAAACCGAATATACGACACATTCTTGAAGAATACGCCTACGGCGTCATGCCGGATGCACCGGAAAACATGCACGTCACCGTTACGGAAGAAGTCCGCCGTTTTTGCGCCGCACATGCCATTCTGCGCTTTCTTTCATGCCGTATACGGATGAACGGACAGGACTTTTCCTTTCCGTTTTTCGAGGCAATTCCGCTCGGACGAAAAGAAAAACTGCCGGCGTTCGTGTATATGCACTTTTACAAAGAAACATCGGACCTCTATCTGCCGATGGAAGAAATCACCGACCGCGGATATGCGGTATTCGGATTTTGCTACAAAGACGTGACAAGCGATGACAATGACTTCACTACCGGCATTGCGAAGTATCTTGGCCGCGACAGACGGACAAACGAAAATGCACCCGGGAAAATCGCGATGTGGGCATGGGCCGCCATGCGCGTCATGGACTACGTGATGACGAAAGACGAAATCGACAAAGACCGCGTGGCCGTCATGGGCCACTCCCGTCTCGGAAAGACAGCGCTTCTGGCCGGTGCCTATGACGAGCGGTTCCGTTACGTCATATCCAACGGATCCGGCTGCATGGGGGCAGCGCTTTTGCGCGGCACAACTGGCGAAAACTATGAAGCCATCGTCCGCAATTTTCCCTTCTGGTTCTGCCCGCGCTTCTGCGCCATGGCACCGGATGCGGAAAAATTACCGTTTGACCAGCACTTTCTCATGTCTCTGTCGGTTCCGCGCCATCTTCTCGTCGGCAGTGCCGAAGATGACGCATGGGCCGACCCGACCGGCGAATTTCTCACGCTGTACAAGACAAACGACGTTTATCGGCTCTTTTCCATGAAAGGACTTGTGACGGACGACCGTCTTCCCTCCGTTCCGTCCGTATGGAACGACGGCGAGGCTTCCTATCACATCCGCACCGGCATGCACTTTCTCAGCCGCGGGGACTGGAACGTGTACATGGATTACATGGATACACATCGCTGACAGAAAAGTGAAAAAGAAAACAGATTCGGTTATCCCATTATCTTATATGAAGAAAACGGTACGGCGCAGGCCGGACCGTTGTCTTCATAGCAAAATCAGACTTTGACCATTTTTTCAATCTCGGCCGCGAAATCTTCTTCTCTCTTCTGAAGACCTTCACCCTTGTCATAGCGAACATAACCGGTGACTTTGATGTGACCGCCGAGCGCTTTGGCCACGGAAGCGACATATTTTTCCACCGTCATGGAATCGTCTTTGACATACAGCTGATCCATCAGGCAGTTATTCTCATAGAATTTGCCGAGTCTTCCGACGACAATCTTCTCAAGAACCGCGGTCGGCTTGCCGGCCATTTTGGGATCCTGCTGCATCTGTTTGATGAGAATGGCCTTCTCCTCTTCCAGAACGGAAGCGGGAACGGCTTCGCGATTGAGGTACTGAACGGGCATAGCGGCGGTCTGCAGAGCAACGTTCTTGGCGCACTCGACAAACTCGGGCTTGTCCGCAAGGTCGGTGTCAAAAGACACGACGACACCGGTCATACCCATACCGTGAATATAGGTGGAAACCGTGCCTTCCACCACGGCAAAGCGGCGGATAGACAGTTTTTCACCGATTTTGTACGTTTTTTCAGCCAGGACGTCCTTGACAAGCGCATCGCCCATCTTGCATTCCAGAAGCGCGTCGACATCGGCGGGCTTATTCTCGATGATGGTCTTCAGAATGTCCTTGACAAATTCCTGGAACACGGCGTTTTTGGCAACGAAGTCCGTCTCGGAGTTGACCTCCACCATTGCGGTGGTGTTGCCTTCCGTCATAATGTCGACAAGACCTTCGGCAGCAATGCGGTTTGCCTTTTTCGCCGTGGCGGCCATGCCCTTTTCGCGAAGAATTTTGACAGCGGCTTCAAAGTCGCCGTTTGCGTCCTTCAGCGCATTTTTGCAGTCCATCATGCCGCAACCGGTCTGTTTTCTCAGCTCGGCTACGTCTTTTGCGGTAAATTCAGCCATATCGGTTCTCCTTTGCGATAATTATTCGTTGACAGCGTCTTCGGCAGGGGCTTCGGCCGCCTCGGCGGTCTGCACGCCGCCGTGTGCCTCGACAACGGCATCGGCCAGCGCGCCGCTGATGAGTTTGATGGCACGGATGGCGTCAACGTTACCGGGAATGATGTAATCGGCATCATCGGGATCGCAGTTGGTATCGACAATGGCAATCACCGGAATGCCCAGTTTCTTCGCTTCAAGAACGGCGTTTCTCTCCTTGCGGGTGTCCACAATGAACACGGCAGACGGAAGCGTATCCATTTCCTTGATACCGCCGTAAGCCTTCTCAAGGTCTTCGATTTCTTTCAGTTTCTTTGCGACTTCTTTCTTGGGAAGAAGGTCGAACGTACCGTCCGCCTGCATCTTTTCCAGGTCTTTCAGTCTCTTGATGGATTTGCGGATAGTATTGTAGTTGGTCAGCATGCCGCCCGGCCAACGGACGTTCACATAGTACATGCCGCATTTCTGCGCTTCCTCACGGATGGTTTCGGCAGCCTGCTTTTTCGTGCCGACGAACAGAATCGTTCCGCCGTTCTGCGCAAGTTCGGAAACGTAGTTGTACGCTTCCTCGAATTTTTTGACGGTCTTCTGCAGGTCAACGATGTGAATGCCGTTTCTCTGCGTAAAGATGTACTCCGCCATCTTGGGATTCCACTTCTTGGTCGGGTGACCGAAGTGAACGCCTGCTTCAAGCAACTGCTTGATGGTAATTTCGAACATTTTGAATGTTCCTCCTTGGTTTTTCCGCCACAGCGCCCGGTACTGCGACCTGTACGAACAAGCACCAGCAGTCCGCCTTCGCACTGTGTGAGATATAAATTATACGCATCGCGTACTCGTGTATTATACTATATATTTTCTTTCCTGTCAAGAGTTTTTCGGAATCTTCGGAGAAAAAAACGGGAATTTTTTCAAAAAGACGCGGAAAAACGCACCAGTGACGGCCAGAGTCGGGCATAAAGCATGTCGGCCGCCGTGACGGGCGGCGGATTTTCTCCTTTGCCGAGAACGGGCGTAAAAGAAGGAATGCCGAGCGTATAGCCCGTGTAATCGCAAAAGCCTCCGTACGCATCCGTTCCCGTTGCCCGGATGCGCCGACAGGAAAGTGCCGTCGAAAGCCTGTCGGCCATCCGGCCGACGGCTGGCGTATCGGGTGCACTGTAGAGGACATCTCCGCCGAGGTGAAGGGAGAGAACGGCCGACGGGGCAAGCGAACGTACCAGTCCGGCCAGTGCATGTGTTTCCGGTTCGCTCTCGGGAAATTCTCCCGCGTACAATGCCTTTCCCGCGCCGACGGGAAGCGCCCGTTCCAGTTCCTTGTACGCCGCATGCGCGTAGTCATAATTATGGTTGAGATCCACGCCGCGCGCGTTAGCCTGCCATGTCAGAAATCCCGCACCGCCGTTCATGCCGATCTGACGTTTTTCAAGCGGCGGCAAAGGTTCGCCGAAGCAAGCCATGCGCGCGCCGTCAGGGTTGACCGTCGGAACAACAAAAAACGTCGTCCGAGACAAAAGAAAGCGCAGGTCAATCCCTCCGCAGGTCTGACGCATCGTATATCCGTGACACAAATCGTGCAGAAAACGGAAAAGAAGTCCTGTACAAAGCCACTCCGTGCCGTGGTGCGTTCCGACAAGGAGAATCCGGCGATGGCCTTCCCCCAAACGAAACACCGTCAGTTCCTCCGAAAGCATGCTGTGTCCGAAGACCTGTGACTGGACCGGTGCCGCTCCCTCGGACAACGCCGCGGCCGCCGCGGCATAGTCTTCTCTTCGCGGTTTTATTCCGAAAAAATCAAACATTGCTTTTTCCTTTCGACTTTTTCCCGGCAAAACTCTTGCAATACGGGAAAAACTGTGCTAAAATATAGTATCCCAACCGGAGGATACCCGTTTATGAAACAACGTCCCGCGCCCGGCCGTCTGATACCTCTCATGTCCGGCCTGTATCTTGTCCTCTTTTTGCTTTCCTATCTCATCGGGCAAACGGAGTCGGCGGCACTGCCGGTCGTCTTTTCCTTTTTTTCCGACTTTCTGTTGTCCCTTTTTGCACTGATTCTGTCGACCGCCCTGCTTCTTCGCATGAAAGAAAAACCTGTGCATACCCTCATCCCGGGCATCTGTCTTCTTTCTCTGCCCGAGTTTTTCTATCTGACTCCGAATTATTATCTCTATTTTCTCCAAGGCGGACTGAACACGGCGGAAGCGATTCCCGTGGCGGCTGTTGTCGCGCTTCTGCAGAGTGTTCTGCTCGGCGGAGTTGTTCGCCTGCTTATGCTTCCGGTCGTCCGAAAGTACTTTTTTGCCTTCGGACGTGCCGTCGGAATCCCGTTTTATAAGTCCGTTCCGGAAAAGGTGCTTGACGGCAACCACCCGTGGTTTATCGGCATTCTTCTGATGGGACTGCCGGAGGCGGTTCTGCGTCTCGGAAAGGAAGTATACGACATTGTCGTTTTTCTTGCCTCTTCGTTTGACAGCGTTTCTGCCGGAGAAGTTCTCTACATGACTTTCAGCATTCTTTTTGTACCGTTGTCCCTCTTCGCCGCCGTCGTTCTCTGCGTTTGTCTTTGCCGCCGCTGCCTGTCAGAGACAGAGCCGACAGCAGAGGCACCGCATTCTGACGAATGATACATTCGCCGTGCTCTCTGAGATACGGAGCCGCATCGGCCGGAAGCATATGTCCGTATTCCAAAAGAGATGTGAATTCCGTTACGGTATCGCTCTTCCCTATCCGTTCTTCTGTCAGCAGATAATATGTACCGTCCATGTACCATGCCTCGCCCCCTGCGGAGGCTTCGGTTTCCGTCAGGTAAAGGCAGGCATCCGTCAGCGCGGTCAATGTCGGAAAACCGTACACGGCGCGACGCATGCTCAGCATGGCGACGCGGCCGGAACCCGTGATGGTTTTTTCCGCCATGGGCGGAATCTGCCCGAGTCTTGTCACGAAAAGTTCGCACCCCTCCGCGCCGGACGGGTACATCTGAATGAGGATTTTATCGCTCTCCGTGTCAAAGCCGGTGCGCCTTTTCGCTTCGTCGAGAAGTCCCCAGAATGCTTTACGTGCCTTCGCACTGTCGCAACTTACCGCCGCTCCGTCAAGACCGTATGTGTCCATGTCCTCGGAAGAAAGCGTCATTTTCATTTTTGCGTCACTGATGAGCCGTATTTCCATATAGAAAACCTCTGTTTGCCGTATTCTTTACCATTATAC
>CAKRWK010000074.1 GCA_934417455.1 uncultured Eubacteriales bacterium | reverse complement strand
GGGAAAATGCGTACAGTTCGTTGTCCGTCACCGTCCGACTCCCGTCCTCCACGCGGGACACCGAACCGCGACAGACGTACACGCCGAGAAGTTCCAGTTTTTCGGAAAGCGTCTGCTGACTCATGTGCCGCATTTTACGGAACCTGCGCAGATTTCTGCCAATCAGATTAAATGACGTTCCGTCGATAATTCTCGCCATTCGGTATTCCTCACTTTTTCAGAAAAAAGTCTTGACACAAGACATTTTTTATGCTATCATACCAATCGACGGATGTTGTCCTGTCACAAGACAAACCGATAAAATAATTCCTCTTGGCAATCCGAAAAAGGAAATTTTTGGATTTTTGCACGTTTATAAGAGGTTTTTTACGTCAAAATGTCATATCATGCAGATTTTCCGTAATTTTTCTGCATTTTATGACATTTTTTCCTTTTCGAATGCAAAATATACCGTGTCTTTTTTTGCATTCACACGGAAATCCGGGGATTTCTCCCCGTCGGTTGAAAAACCAAAACGCGAAAAAGGTATTTTTTTCCTTTTTCGACAACGACAGACGGAACGGATTTTTGCTATAATATCGGCATGTTATGCATTTCAGAAAGGACAAAATATGAAAAACATCCGATGGACCGCCCCCGCCGTCATACGAACGGAAACCCGAAAACAAAGAGGATATACGTATGTATACCGCCTGACCGCCGCAGAACACATCTCCCTCTCGGTCTCCATGACAGACCGTCACGGGCACAGCACGCAAAAGACGCTTTCCGACGTCTTTTCCGACCCGGACAAAGCCGTACGGTTCTTTGAATTTTCCGTACGAAACCTTGTCACTCCCGAAAACCTTCCCTATGTTTTTGAAGACTGCGTGGATATTTGAATAAATCTGTAAAAAGGTCTTTCTTTTTCCTACGTTTTGTGTTACAATAGACAGGTACACAATTCCGCGAAAGTGAGGCCTTTTTCATTATAGATGAAAAAAGTTTTTGAATTTCTGAAAAAATACCGGAAAGAGAGCATTTTCGGCCCTCTTTTCAAACTGTTGGAAGCATCGCTCGAACTCGTTGTCCCGCCCCTTGTGGCCGCGATTATCGACCGCGGTATCGACGGTGGCGACACGATCTATGTATGGAAGATGTGCGGACTTCTTGTTCTGTGCGGCTTTGTCGGACTCGGATTTTCCCTGACGGCACAGTATTTTGCCGCCAAAGCATCCGTACGCACGGTGGGTGCGCTCCGGGGCGCGCTCTACCGCCACATCACCACACTCTCTCCGGCGGACATTGACCGCATCGGCACACCGACGCTGATTACGCGCATGACAGCCGACCAGAACCAGGTGCAGTCCGGTCTGAACCTTGCGCTCCGTCTGCTTCTCCGTTCGCCTTTTGTCGTGTTCGGCGCCATGATAATGGCATTCACCATCGACTCGACCGCCGCAGGCGTGTTTGCCGGTGCCATCGGCATGCTCTGCATCGTGGTATTCGGTATTATGCTGCTGACCATGCCTCTTTATAAAAAGGTACAGGGAAACCTCGACCGCGTGCTTTCCTCCGTCAAGGAAAATCTGACGGGTGTGCGCGTTATCCGCGCATTCTGCAAGGAAGAGGACGAAATCCGTGACTTTGACGGAAAGAACGACGAACTCAACCGCGTACAGCGACGGGTCGGCCGTCTGTACGCGCTCATGAATCCTTTGACCTATGTCATTCTCAACATGGCCGTGCTTCTGCTTTTGCGGGTCGGTGCCCTGAAAGTGGACAGCGGCGTGTTGACGCAGGGACAGGTTATCGCCCTCTACAATTACATGTCGCAGATTCTTGTCGAACTCATCAAAATGGCCGACCTCATTATCAACATCACAAAATCCGTTGCTTCGGCCAACCGTATTTCCGCGGTATTCGACATGGCGCCGACCATGGCGGACAACGCCGCCCCCCGCGACGTGCAAGACGCGTCGGTCACCTTTTCTCACGTCTCTCTCCGATACCCGAAAGCGGGCGCCGACGCGCTGGAAGATATTGATTTTTCCGTCCGTCCGGGAGAAACCGTCGGCATCATCGGCGGTACGGGTTCCGGAAAATCCTCGCTTGTCAACCTTATCGGACGGTTTTACGACGCTACGGGCGGTGAGGTGAAAGTCGGCGGTGTGCCCGTCGGGGACTATCCGCTGCATACACTCCGCCGCACCATCGGTTTTGTGCCGCAGAAGGCGGTACTGTTCCGCGGAACATTGCGGGATAATCTGCTCTTCGGCAACGAGAACGCCACGGACAACGACATGTACGAGGCACTGCGCGTCGCGCAGGCGTCGGACATCGTGGAAAAGAAAGGCGGCCTGACCTTCCCCATCACGCAGGGCGCCACCAACCTTTCCGGCGGACAAAAACAGCGTCTGACCATTGCCCGCGCACTGATACGCAAACCGAAAATTCTGATTCTCGACGATTCGGCCTCCGCGCTGGACCTTGCGACGGACGCGGCTCTGCGCCGCTCCATAGCCGCCCTGCCCGACGCGCCGACCGTGTTTATCGTTTCTCAGCGGACGGCAGCCGTCATGAGTGCCGACAAAATCCTTGTGTTGGACGAGGGGCGCGTCGTCGGCATGGGAAGTCACAAAGACCTTTTACGCGACTGTCCCGTGTACAGGGAAATATACGATTCCCAGTTTTCCGGAAACAAAGGGGGTGCCGCGGTATGAAAAAACAAACATCCGAAAAAACACTTCCGAAAGTTCTCCGTCGGCTGAAACGGTATACACCGCTTCTGATTCTGTCCCTTCTCTGCGCCGCGGGAAGCGTATTTCTGACGCTCTGCATTCCGAAAATCGTCGGCCGCATCATTGACCGGCTGACCGGTGCGGGGTCGGTGAACTTCACCTCCCTCTCTCCTCTGTTTTTGCAACTGGCGCTGACGGCCGTCGGCGTCGGTCTTCTGCAATGGGTGATGACGGCGCTGAATAACCGCATTACCTTCCAGACCGTGCGCGACATCCGCACGGAAGCCTTCCGCCGGCTGACAAAACTGCCGCTCTCCTACCTTGACAGTCATCCGACGGGTGAGGTCGTCAGCCGCATGATTACCGATGTGGACACCTTTGCCGACGGTCTTCTGCTCGGTTTCTCGCAGGTGTTCACCGGCATTCTGACCATCCTCGGCACATTGGTTTTCATGTTGCAGACAAGATGGCAGATTGCCCTGCTCGTTGTCGTGCTGACGCCGCTGTCCCTTCTTATCGCCCGCTTCATTGCGAGCCGGACGCACGCCATGTTCAGAAAACAGGCGGAAATCCGCGGCGAACAGACGGCATATATCGATGAGACGGTGGGCGAGCTCAAAACCGTGAAGATTTTCGGCAGAGAGACGGCCTGTCAGGAAACATTTGACGAGGTGAACGACCGTCTTTGCGACAGTTCCCTGCGCGCGACGTTCTTCTCTTCCCTTGTCAATCCGACAACCCGCTTTGTCAACAGCGTGATTTACGCCGCCGTGGCACTCTTCGGCGCACTGACGGTGATCGGCGATGCCGGCACGGGCGGTTCTTTCACCGTCGGCAGCCTGACCTGTCTGCTCGCCTATGTCAACCAGTACACAAAACCGTTCAACGAAATTTCCGGTGTTATAGCGGAGTTTCAGAACGCTCTGACGTCGGCCGCACGAATTTTTGCACTGACGGAAGAGCCGACCGAAATACCGGACAACGCGGACGCGCGCGTACTCACCGCGCCGGAGGGACACGTTTCTCTCTCCGATGTTTCCTTCTCTTATGTAAAAGAGCGGCCGCTGATAGAACATCTGAATCTTGAAGTAAAGGCCGGAGAGCACGTAGCCATCGTCGGCCCGACCGGTTGCGGCAAAACCACGCTTATCAACCTGCTTATGCGGTTCTACGACGTAAACGGCGGCTCGGTCGCCGTGGAAGGAACGGATATACGGTATATCACGCGGCACAGTCTCCGAAAAAGTTACGGCATGGTACTGCAGGACACATGGCTGCGCCGCGGTACGGTCAGAGAAAATCTGCTGTTCGGCCGACCGGACGCCACCGAAGACGAGATGATCCGTGCGGCCAAAGAAGCGCATGCGCACGGCTTTATCACCCGACTGGAAAACGGATATGACACCGTGCTCGGCGAGGGCGGCGGTTCCCTGTCCGCGGGACAAAAGCAACTTATCTGCATTACGCGCATTCTTCTTGCCCTGCCATCCATGCTGATTCTCGACGAGGCGACGTCCTCCATCGACACTCGTACCGAAATGCTGATTCAGGACGCGTTCGGCCACCTGATGACGGGGCGCACCTGTTTCATCGTCGCACACCGTCTGTCCACGATAAAGAACGCCGACCTTATCCTTGTCATGAAAGACGGACACATCATCGAGCAGGGCTCGCACGACGTACTTCTGCAAAAGGGTGGATTCTACGCCACTCTCTATAACAGCCAGTTTGTCCTAACGGAAAAAACGCCGCGGGACGAAGGAGAAAACGAATGAAAGCATTTGAACGAGTCAACGTATATCTGACGGGCAACGGCGTCGTGAACACAAACCTAACATTCGACGACACCGTGCGCGACATCGGCGGACGCATTGCCGACGCCGAGGTCATTCCCCTGCCGGCCGACGCGGTTGTCGTGCCGGGATTCATCGACATTCACGTGCACGGCGCGGGCGGATACGACGCCATGGACGCCACGCCCGAAGCACTCTTCGGCGTGGCGGAAACGCTGGCGAAAGAGGGTACGACGTCCTTTCTTGCCACCACCATGTCCATGCCGCACGACCGCATTGAGACGGCGCTCCGGAATGTGGCCAAATATCGCGGCATGCACAGCGAGTGCGGCGCGCGTCTTGTCGGCGTACATCTTGAAGGGCCGTACATTTACCCGAAATACGCGGGCGCACAGGCGGCGGATGCCATTGCCGCACCCGATATAGCGGAATTTGACGGGTACTATGAAGCCTCGGGACAGTCGGTTCGCATCGTCACTCTGGCACCGGAGCGCAACGGCGCGCTGTCCTTTATCCGTCACCTGCGCTCACTCGGCATTGTGCCGTCCATGGGACATACGGATGCGACGGAAGAGGACATCCGCCTTGCCATGGAAGCGGGAGCCATGAGCGTTACGCACACGTATAACGCACAACGTCCCCTGCACCACAGGGAAATCGGCACCGTCGGCTCTGCCATGCTCTATGACGGACTGTATACCGAACTTATCTGCGACCTGATTCACGTCAGTGCCCCGGCCGTGCGTCTGCTTCACAAGTGCAAGCCGAAAGACAAACTGATTCTCATTACGGACGCCATGCGCGCCAAAGGCCTCGGCAACTGCGAAAGCGAACTCGGCGGACAGAAGGTGTTCGTCCGCAAAGGCGAAGCACGCCTTGCCGACGGGACGCTGGCCGGCAGCGTTCTGCAGATGAACCGCGCGGTGGATAACCTGACAAACAAAGTCGGCATTTCCTTTGCCGAAGCCGTGGACGCCGCCACCATCCACCCGGCAACGCTTCTCGGTATGGCAGACCGCATCGGCTCCATCCGTCCGGGCAAATGCGCGGACTTTACGGTACTTGACGGGCACTTTGACGTTCTCTACACCGTTCGCGGCGGCAAGTTCGTTTACGACGCGAAAAAAGACAAAATGAAAAATCTCTGATTCCGTGTATATTTTTTCTTCGTTCGGGAAATGCTGTCATATCACATAAAAACGGAGAAAAAACATATGAAACAACTTCTTATCCCGGCGCTTTGCCTGTTCTTTGCCACTTGCCTTCTTGTCTTTTTACCGACGGACGCCGAGGCGGACATCTACGAAGACACGCTCCGGTTGCACATTCTGGCGGCATCCGACAGCGAGGAGGACCAGGCAACCAAACTCGACGTGCGGGACTATATTCTGCGCACCTACGGCGAACGGCTCGGTGCGGCGGATTCGGTAGCCGATGCCGGTCGACGCGCGGACAAAATTCTGCCCGACATTGAACGCGACGTGGAAACCTTTCTTTCCGAACGCGGCGTCACCTACGGCGCACACGTCACACTGACGAAAGAAACCTACGGAACGCGGGTGTATGACGGCTTTTCCCTGCCGGCCGGCACGTATCTTTCCCTGCAGGTAACGCTCGGAGAAGGAGAGGGACACAACTGGTGGTGCGTCATGTTTCCGCCGATGTGCCTCGGCCTCGCAACGGAAGAAGCGGAGAGCGACGACGCACTTCTCTTCTATTC
>CAKRWK010000073.1 GCA_934417455.1 uncultured Eubacteriales bacterium | reverse complement strand
AAGGATCAAAACGCGACTGCATTCACCGTGTCCGCGTGCATATTCTTCTCTATGGTAGTGAAGTCGGCGAAACGATTGCTCTCGACTATAATCTTACTTTTGAAGATTATCTCGGAACTTTGCGTGGTGCCGACTTCGATATTGCCATTGCGTCGGGCGGCGGACGTATGCAGATTACGATGGACAGGTACGAGGCCAACTGGGGTATGGTGGAAGCCGGATGGAAAACGCATGTCCTCGGCGAAGGCCGTCAATTCAAGTCGGCGGCCGAGGCGGTGGAGACATACCGCAATGAACTGCACTGTATCGACCAGGATTTGCCGCCTTTCGTCATTGCGAAGGACGGAAAACCCGTCGGAACCATCGAGGATGGCGACAGCGTGATTTTCTTTAATTTCCGCGGCGACCGTTCCATTGAAATTTCCAAGGCCTTTGAAGGCGACGCTTCTTTCGATAAGTTTGACCGTGTCAGAGTGCCGAAAGTGCTGTATGCCGGTATGCTGGAATATGACGGTGACCTGCATATTCCGAGCCGTTACCTTGTCAATCCGCCCGAAATCACGGGTACGATGAGCGAATATCTTGTCGGTAGCGGAGTGCCGGAACTTGCCATTTCCGAAACGCAGAAATTCGGGCATGTGACCTACTTTTGGAACGGCAACAAATCCGGTAAATTTTCCGAGGAACTCGAAACGTATATCGAGGTTCCGTCGGATGTCGTTCCGTTTGAGCAGAGACCTTGGATGAAGTGTGCGGAAATCACCGACAAACTGATTGAGTGTCTGCGCAGCGGAAAATACAAGTACCTGCGTGTCAATTTTCCGAACGGCGACATGGTCGGGCATACGGGTTCTTTCCTCGCCACCGAATGTTCCATGGAATCGCTTGACCTTCAGATTGCGCGTTTACTGAAAGTCGTTGACGAGTTGCATGGCGCGGCGCTGATTACCGCCGACCACGGCAATGCCGACGAAATGTACGAGATGGACAAAAAGACCGGGGAACCGAAGAAGAACAAAGACGGTTCTTACAAGGCCAAAACCAGTCATACACTGAATTCCGTGCCGTTCATTGTCTATGACAATTTTACGGCGGACAAATACACTGTCAAGACCGACAGAAAAGACTTCGGTCTGTCCGATGTGGCTGCCACGACGGTGAACCTGCTCGGCTACGAAGCACCGGACATCTGGGATGAATCCATGGTGGATCTCCACTGAAATCAAAATACAGGGCTGTCGCGTTCAGCCAGGCCTCGCCGCTTTTCCTTTTTCGTGCATCCGCACGGGAAGAACAAAAAAACGGCGATTCTGCGTCTGGCGGCGACAGCCCTTCGCCGCGTGACCAAACGGATGTTGTTACCTTTTTTTGCTTTTTTCATATATCTGTACAAAAAACAGAAATAAATGAGAAAAATCTCCTGAATGTTCATACTTTTCTCATAATTATCTGCTACAATATCAAGCGCTTTTACATCGGGCGAAAAATCAACGCTCGAAAAGCGGAAAAGAGGAGAAAAAATGGTTCTTGAAAATCTTGAAGTACAGCATAAAGCATTTGGCAAGGGAACTGTTGTCCTTTTCAACGGAAAGTATATAACCGTAGATTTTGAGAAAGGACGGAAAACGTTCGTTTATCCGGATGCTTTCGAGACGTTTCTGACCCTTCCCGGCGGGACAATTCCCGAAGATATACAGAAGGATATTTCCGAGTCCAATCGCAAAAAACGCGAAATTGCGGAAGCAAAGCAGGCGGAAAACCGCCGCTCGATGGACCACGGCATTGTCATGCCCGGAAAAGACCTGACGGCCGCGGCCGACGAGGATGAGGTTGTGCACGAAACAGAATCCGAAGAAATATAGTTTTTGTTGTCAGAAAGCGGGTCATGCTGTGTTTTTCGGCATGACCTGCTTTCTGACATTTTTTTATTGCATTTTCCGGACAGATGTAGTATAATATACGGCAGGGTTGGCATTCATGCCGTCGACCTTATATGTCAGAGAGGAGTGATGAGCGTGCTTTGGGGATATATTTTTTCCGCTCTGTATGTGACCCTTTGCGTGACGGTCGGACTTGTTGCGCATAGACTCGGACTGCCGCGTCCATATTGCCGGAAAATTGTACATGTGACGGTCGGCTTTGAGTGGTGGATTCTGTATTATTTCTTCGGTGCGGGAATACGCACGCTGGCCGTCTGTCTGTTTTTCTTTTTCGCTTTGTTTGTTGCCTATCGATTCGGCATCTTTTCTTCCTTCATGGGCTCGTCGGGTGATAACGCACCCGGCACGGTGTATTATGCCGCCGCTATGTCCGTGATGGCTTTGATTTCCTGTTTTTCACCCGATTTTATGTTTCCGTTCGGTGCGGCCGTTCTTTGTACCTCGCTCGGTGACGGTGCGGCCGGCATTGTCGGTCGGGCGGTTCGGCGGCGAAACCCGAAAATCCGCGGGGAGAAAACCTTGCTTGGCGCGACCGCCATGTTTCTTATTTCGTTTATTGCTGTTTTCTTTTTTTCATCTGCGTCCGGACTGTCCGTCTTTTGGTACGACGCACTTGCCGTTGCCACTCTTGCGACGGGCGTGGAACTTCTTTCCTCTCAAGGAACGGACAATATTACCGTACCGCTTTCCGTATCCGCGCTTGTATATGCGATATTGACATTTTCTGCGATGCGCGGCTATTTTCTTCCGCTCGTGCTGACGCCGCTGATTCTGGTGATCGTCGGAGCGCGGCCGGTTCTGACCCGTAGCGGCGTTATTGCGGCACTGATGCTGGACGTTTCCGTGAGCGTGTTTCTCGGCAACCGGGGATTTCTTCTGCTTCTTACTTTCTTTGCCGTCGGTTGCCTGATCGACGCCGTGCGCAAAAAGAAGAAACAGGTGCTTCTGTCCGACATGGAAGAAAAGGGGCATTGCCGTGATTGGGTACAGGTACTTGCCAATGGCGGTGTTGCCGCGGTCTTTGCCGTGCTTGCCGGGCTGACGGGGTCGGGCGTGTTCCGTTTGTTTTTTGTGGCCGCGTTGGCGGAAGCACTCGGTGATACCGCCGCATCTGGAATCGGCGTTTTGTCCCGTCGGGTTTATGATGTTTTTCATTTTCGCCGTTGCGAACCCGGCATCAGCGGCGGCATGAGCCTGTCCGGCACGGTGGCGGCCATACTCGGAGCATCTCTCATTGCCGTGCTCGGAAAACTGCTGTTCGGTTTTTCATGGCATTGGTGCGGTGTGGCTGCTCTTTGCGGTTTTCTCGGTACGGTGGTGGACAGCCTTTGCGGTTCGCTGTGGCAATTGAAATTCCGCTGTACGGTTTGCGGTAAAGAAACGGAGCGACACACGCACTGCGATACGCCGACGGAACGTATCGGCGGCGTGATTCCGTTCGACAACGATTTTGTTAACTTTATCGGCACGATTTCTGCCGTACTTCTGACGTTCGTTGTCGTGGTATTCTTCCGTGTCATAAAGTAAAAAGACGTAAAAAAAGCCTGCGCGGCGTGCCGCGCAGGCTCCTTTCTTTCGGTGCGGCAGAACCGCCCGTCGGAAATTACGGCAGATAAACTCAGCCGTTCGTTTTGAGAGAGTTCTCGTAGGACTCAATCATCTTTTTGACCATCTGGCCGCCGACACTACCGGCCTGGCGGGAGGTGATGTCGCCGTTGTAACCCTGTTTCAGGTTCACACCGACTTCGCCGGCCGCTTCCATCTTGAATCTTTCAAGGGCAGCCTTTGCTTCGGGAACATTGATCTTGTTCTTAGACATAAGAATCATTCTCCTGTTTTTAATCTATATCATCGAGCCTGCAAAGAACCGAACCACAGGCTCGATTTCTCTGGACTCTGGTTCTATTTTTACACACAAACAGGAGAATATGAGTGGAAAAATAAGGATGGTCATTCGTCTTTTCGGCGTTGTGCGTTTTTTCGTGCAAAAACGATGCATTGTCGAAAAACGCGAGCGATAAAACGTGCCGGTTTTATGCTTTGAAATATCAGGAATCAGAATAATTTGCGTAATATGAGCCGGACGTATAGAACAGATGCGTTTTCAGGTCTTCTATGGAAATGCGTTCGGACGTATCCGATGCGATAAGGGCTTTGATGCCGTAAACGAGCAACCGTTCGTAATCGTTGTCTGACAGGGCACATCCGGCGGATACGAGAAGGGTCATATACGGCGTGCCGTCCGGCGCCATGACGGAAATTTCCACGGTGCCAGACATTCTCTCGCCGCACCTCGTGCAAACGCCGTTTTCGTCAAAAAGGTGACCCGTTGCTTCGGTTTCATGTGTTGTTTTTTCGTATTGACAATTCATGCAGACGTACACTTCCGTACTGCTTTCCGAGCAGGTAGCCGCTATTGTTTCTTTCAGTTCAAAAGCATGCATACAGGACGTTTCGCGGTCGGCACCGCAGAAGACACAGTTTTCGTTCCCGTTGAATACATGCCCGGACTTCGGAAGGTCAACATAGGAAAGTTCGTCCCTTGTACCGCACTTGTAGCAAACCTTTACTTCGTATCCGCGCTCTGTGCAGGACGGTTCTTTGCGTTCTGTTTCCCATACATGGTTGCAGGTGTCGGACATGGTTGTATGACAATTTTCACATATACCGTTCACAAAAATGTGGTCTGCGAGGGGAAGTTCTTTTTGTGTTCCGTCTCCGAATCCGCATTTCGAGCAGATGTAAATGGCGGTTCCGTGCGTCTGACAGGTGGATTCGGCCACCTGCTGCCATATGAATTCATGTTCACATGCTTCGGACTCGGAAGAAAATTCGTGCGCCGAACGGGGTGTCCATTTTGTGAAGTCGAAAAATTCCGAGTCTCCGTCGGCATAAAAGCCTTCTACATTCCAGAGGTTGCAGTACATACGGACTTTTTCAACGATCAATTTTAATGTTTCCTCCGGAACGGTGTCGGCCCCCTTCGGATAGGTGAAGTATATGGCCGCATCCCGGTAAGAATCCGCATCCTTGTAGCGGAGGATGATTTTATCCCAGAAGACGTCTTCCGCTTCTTTTTGCGTACAGCCACAATAGTTGCAGTGTCCGTCGTCTCCGTATTCATGAGAAATCAGCGGAATCATGCGTTCTTCGCGATATGAACATTTCGTGCAGGTGACAATCTCCGTTCCGGAAATCGTGCATGTCGGCGGCAAGACTACATCGTATTGAAAATCATGCTCGCATTCTTCCGTGGGCGTCACGACTTCGCCGATGAAGTAGAAATAGGTGTCTTTCGTTGTCCACTGCATGAAGTCATAGTTTTCTTCATCCGTCTCGTTTTTTCTGACACCGTTAATCTTAAATTCCCGGATGCCGCAAACATACTGGACATAAGACATCAGTTTTTCTCTCGCGCCGGCAAGGTCCTGCGGGTCGACTTCGACCATGGACTCGTCGCCGTTCGGAAGGCGGAACCAAACGACCAGAATTTCGCCGGACGGTTCGCCGCCGTCCTGCACTTTACCGCAAACGTCGCAGACACCGTCGACATACCGGTCATGGCAACAGTAATAGAAGAATTCCGTATATTCGCCTTCCCATTCTGAAAAGTCGTAGAGTTTATCGGAATTTTGGTCGACGGTAAATCCGTTGACACCGGTTTTTGCTATCAGCAGTTTCGCTTTTTCTTCTATCGTACGGAAGTCTGCAGTCTCTATGTCGAATTCTTCCGTGCCGTTCGGAAGGAAGAAGATGACATGCACGGTTTCTCCGGTGTTTTCCTTTTGTCCGCAATGAATGCAGACGCCGTTTTTATATTCGTGTCTGAGTGCCGTATTCGGGGTATAAAACGTTTCGGAGAGACCGCAGAGGGGGCAGGATACGTTTCTCTCTTCATTGACACCGCAACTGGCCGGTTTTGTATCCACGGTCAGCGTATGCTCACAACGCTTGAAATTTTCCGGAAGTTCGACCTCGGTCGTTCCGTATTCCGTGAACGTGTACATGACGAGCCCGGGAATACCGCAGGTGAGGAGACGACCTTCACTGTCAAACGAAACCGCTGCGCGCCCGCCGGCAACCTCTCCCGAGTACACACCGTCCTTGTAAGTGAAGCGGCTGTACTTGGCGGCAAATTCGTCATACAATTCGGTATTGTTGGTTTCGACAAGTATGTACGGCATCCACATACTCTTTTCCGCATTGTATGTGTAGATCGTGGTATACTCGTAATTTCCGTCGAGAATTTCGTAGTAACTTTCTTCGTTGCCTTTTTCGTCGGTGTAGTAAATGAAAACAAGGTTTCCGGCGCGATA
>CAKRWK010000072.1 GCA_934417455.1 uncultured Eubacteriales bacterium | reverse complement strand
CGACTGTCGGACAGGTAACAAATACTCTGTTTGCCGTTCTGCATTTTGCGGGTATGTACACGCTCGACTCTCTGGTCGAAATCGACGAAAATGCCCTTGAACGCATGGTTCGTGTCAATTTCCTCGGCGCCTGCCTTGTCAACCGGGCACTCATGCCGTATCTGTCCGAGGGAAGCCGTATCGTCATGACAACGAGCGAACTCGCGCCGCTCGACCCGCTCCCCTTTACGGGTCTGTATGCCGTCACCAAAAGCGCGCTTGATAAGTATGCTTTCTCCCTGCGCATGGAACTGCAACTTCTCGGCATTTCCGTCTCCGTTCTCCGTGCCGGCGCCGTGAAAACCGATATGCTCGGTGCTTCCGTCAAGGCACTGGATGACTTCTGTTTGAAAACAAAACTTTACAAATGCAACGCAGAACGCTTTCGGCATATCGTCGACAGCGTGGAAGCCAAGTGCGTTCCGCCCGAAAAAATCGCGGAGAAAATGCTGAAAATCGCAGAGACAAAACACCCGCGGTTTGCCTACGCCGTCAACCGGAACCCGTATCTTCGCCTTCTGCACCTGCTTCCGCGCGGCCTGCAGTGCCGCATCATCCGCCGCGTTCTGCGGCCGTAGTCCGACGGATTCCTTTTTTTAAAATATTTTGCGCGAAAACGCTTGAAAGTTGTCGGAATGTGTGATATACTGGAAATATCAAAGTGCATGGGAGGACGCGACAGTGCCCGAAGTGACCGGATTTGACAGTGTGAAACAGCAAACCCTTGTCGGTAAACTTATCACGGATTATTTCGATGACGTGATTCTGATTGATGGCCGGACGGGCAGTGTTCTGAATGTGACCGACCGTGTGGTGGGAAAAAAGCGCATGGAGCGGCAGTACGACGGACTTTTCTATGACGACCAGGTTGTCCGCACCGTTTGCGACAAACTGCCGCTCGCCGAACGAGAATCTATCCGGAATGCCCTTCTTCTGTCCACCGTCAGGGAGAAACTGAAAGAGCAGTCCCGCTATCGGGTAGAAGTGTTTTCCGAATCGGATGACGCGCCCGTGTGCGAGGAAATTACCTACGAATATCTCGACGAAGAAAAGAATACCGTCGTCATGCTATGTCAGGACATCGAGGACATCGTTTCCAGCGAAATCGACCCCCTGACCGGCCTCTACAACTTTACGGGATTTCACAGCCATGTGAAAAAGTGGCTTGCCGAGCATCCCGGACGCAGGTACCGTATGCAGCGGTACAACGTTGACCGTTTCCGGGACGTCAACGGTATTTACGGTTACGAGGTCGGCAACAAACTCCTGCATGACCTCGGAAACTACATGAAAAAGTACAACACGCCGAACAGCGTCGCCGGGCATCTGAACGCCGACCACTTCGTGCGGTTCTGCGCGGACGACGAGCGTACGGCGGAAGAGTGCTATAATGACTTCAACGAATGTTTTGAAGAGTATGCGCTGAAAATTCCCATCAACCTGCATATCGGCGTCTACGACCTTTGCGAGCCGTACTGCGATTCCTTCACCATGAGTTACAAGGCGCTTCTCGCCCTGCAGTCCGTCAAAGGCAATTTCACAAAGAAAATCGCCTATTACGAAAAAGGCATGATGGATGTCGAGACGGAACAGCAGGAACTTCTGGCGGACGTCGAAGAGGCCATTGCGAAAGAACAGTTTGAGGTGTGGTTTCAGCCGCAGACGGATTTTGCCACACACCGCACGATAGGCGCGGAAGCGCTCATTCGCTGGCGCCATCCGAAATGGGGACTGCTGTCGCCGGCGATGTTCATTCCGCTTCTTGAAAAAAGCAACTATATCAGCGTCATCGGCCGCTACGTTTTCGAGCATGTCTGCCGGTATGTCCGGCATTGGCATGACACCCTGTGGAACGGCGAATACATTCCCGTATCCGTCAATCTGTCGCGCAACGACCTTTACCGCGACGACCTTTCCGAACGGCTCGTCGACCTTCTGCATACATACGACGTACCGCCGTCCGCCATTCATATCGAAATCACCGAGAGTGCCTATATGGACAACTCCGAACTCTTCTTCTCCTCGCTGAACCGACTGCGCGAATGCGGATTCCGCGTGGAGATGGACGACTTCGGGTCGGGCTATTCGTCGCTCAACTCCCTGAAGGACATTCATATCGACAAACTCAAACTCGATATGAAATTTCTCTCCGGTGCCAAGGACAACCGTAAGGGAAAAATTATCATTTCCTCCGTTATCGGCATGGCCAAAGCCCTCGGCCTGCCCGTCATTGCGGAGGGCGTGGAAACTCGCGAACAGGCGGAAATGCTCTCCGGCTTCGGTTGCAATCAGATGCAGGGGTATTATTTCAGCAAACCCGTGCCGGCCGCGGAATATGAGGCGCTGATGCGGGCGGAAATGGAAAAAAGTAAACAAATATGAGCATGCAGGCGGGAAGTTTTTGTTCCCGCTTTGCGCGAAACCAAAATTAGCATACGCTAACCATGTGAGGATTTTTTATGACACAGGTATGGATTGGACTGTTGATACCGTTTCTCGGCACGACTTTCGGCGCCGCCACGGCGTTGTTTATGCGGCGTTCGCTCGGCGACGGGGTGCAGCGCGCTCTCGGTGGTTTCGCGTCGGGCGTGATGGTGGCGGCATCGGTGTGGAGTCTTCTGATTCCGGCGATGGAGCAGTCGGCTGGGATGGGGCATTTTACCTTCGTCCCGGCCGTGGTCGGATTTCTGCTCGGCGTGCTGTTTCTTCTCGTTCTCGACCGCGTGATTCCGCACCTGCACCGGCACAGCGATACGGAGGAAGGACCGAAGAGCAGTCTCGGCCGTTCGGCTATGATGGTGCTGGCCGTCACGTTACATAACATTCCCGAGGGGATGGCCGTCGGCGTGGTGTACGCCGGTTTTCTGGCCGGCGGGGGAGACATTACGGCCGCGGCCGCCCTGTCGCTCTCGCTCGGTATCGCGATACAGAATTTTCCCGAGGGTGCCATTATTTCCATGCCGCTGCGCGCGGAGGGAAAGAGCCGTCCCCGCGCGTTTCTTGACGGCGTGCTCTCCGGCATTGTCGAACCGGTCGGCGCCGCGCTGACGATTTTCCTGTCGGGACTGATTCTGCCGGCACTGCCGTATCTGCTCGGCTTTGCCGCCGGTGCCATGATGTATGTGGTCGTGGAAGAGTTGATTCCCGAAATGTCCGCCGGCCGGCATTCCAATATCGGAACGGTGTTCTTTTCCCTCGGTTTTTGCCTCATGATGGCACTCGACGTTGCCCTCGGATGAAAATGTTTACATTTTCCTCTTGATTTTTTTCCTTCTCCGCGGTATATTTATAAGTGCAATGTACACATGTACACAAAAGTGAAGAGGGGGACGCGATATGTCTGTATTTTCCGAATGCAAAGAAAATTTCGGTTTCGGCTGTATGCGTCTGCCGATGCGCGGCAATGAGGTGGACATCGGCGAGTTCTGCCGCATGACGGACGCCTTTCTTGCGGCCGGTTTTCACTATTTCGATACGGCGCACGGCTATATCGGCGGCAAGAGCGAAACCGCCATCCGCGCGGCACTGACATCGCGTTACCCGCGGGATGCGTATTTCCTGACGGACAAACTCACCGCGTCGTACTTCAACAGGGAAGAGGACATCCGTCCGTTTTTTGAGAGCCAGTTGGCCGCCTGCGGCGTGTCGTATTTCGACTTTTACCTGATGCACGCGCAAAATCGCGATAATTTTGAGAAATTTCGCCGCTGCCGCGCGTACGAAACGGCGTTCGACCTGAAAAAGGAAGGCAAAATCCGCCATGTCGGCCTGTCGTTCCACGATACGGCCGAGGTTCTCGACCGTATCCTTTCGACCTACCCGGCCATAGAGGCCGTGCAGTTGCAGTTGAATTATGCGGACTGGGACGACCCCGCCGTGCAGTCCCGCCTTTGCCTCGACGTCTGCAGAAAGCACGGCAAACCCGTGATTGTCATGGAACCTGTTAAGGGCGGCACGCTTGTCAATCTGCCTGCGGAGGCGGGCGAGGTGTTCGCGTCGCTTGGCGACGCGTCGGCCGCGTCCTATGCGCTCCGTTTTGCCGCCGGGTGCGGCGGTGTGTTCATGGTGCTCTCCGGGATGAGCAACATGGCGCAGATGGAGGACAACATTTCCTCCATGCGCGACTTCAGGCCTCTGGACGACAGGGAACATGCCGCGGTGCGCGAGGTCTGCCGCATCTTCCGCGCGGCGCAGGCCGTGGCCTGTACGGGGTGCCGCTACTGTACCGACGGTTGCCCGAAACACATTCCCATTCCCGATATTTTCGCCTGTATCAACGATGCGAAAATGCACCGCGACGGTCGGCCGTACAACGTTGTCTGCGGCGCGCCCCACGGCCGCGCGTCTGACTGTATCGGTTGCGGCCGGTGCGAAAAAGCCTGCCCCCAACACCTTCCCGTCCGCGCCCTGCTGCGGCATGCCGCGGAAGAATTTGAAAGACCCTGAAAAGAGGAAATACCTATGCTCAATGCCATTCTTATGAAAAAATGCGTGACCGCCCGCGGCCGCGTCACTGTCAAAGGGCTGACCGCGCTTGCCGTGATAACCGCGGCGGTCACGTTGCCCATGCTCGTGCACCTCGCCTTCGGCGCAGGTGGCGGCGTTGTCTTCCTGCCGATGTATCTGCCCGTTGTTCTCGGTGCCTGCCTGCTCGGTACCAAATGGGGCGCGGCTGTCGGAATTTTGTCGCCTTTGACAAGTTATCTTGTCACTTCCGTTTCCGGAACCGCCATGCCGACGGCCGAACGCCTGCCGTTCATGATGGCGGCACTTGCCGTCTTTGCCGTCGTTTGCGGGCTTTTCTCGGACGTGTCCGTGCGCAGATGGTGGGTCGCGTTCGTTACCTTCCCCGTGGCTGCACTTATCGCAAGGGGAAGTTTCCTTCTTCTCGTTTTCCTTTTCTCATCCGTCACATCTTTGACGACCGCTGCCGTCTTCCGTCAGATTCTCGCCGGCTGGCCGGGTCTGCTCGTCATGACCGTGGCCGTACCGTCCCTTGTGCTGACACTCGGACACCGCATTCGTCGGTAATTCGTCAAATATTTTCTCCTACGAAAGGAACAGAGTCAAAATGAATCAACTTTCCCGCGCCATGGCCACTCTGCCCGGCCATACCCTTGTCCTGTGCAAAGACGAAACAGTCCTTGTGGACGACCGTCACGGCATTGCCCCCATGATGGCCTATCTTGCCGAAGGACGCGACTTTACCGGTTACGCCGTGGCGGACACCGTTGTCGGCCGCGCCGCCGCCATGCTGTTTCTCAAAGCCGGCATCCGGGAAGTCTATGCTCGCAACCTCTCCGAGGGCGCCCTCGTCTATCTGAAAGCGCGCGGCGCGCACGTGCGGTACAGTCACCTGACGAAATTCATTGCCAATCGGGATAAAACGGGCGTCTGCCCGATGGAGACCGCCGTCGCGGGAACGGACGACCCCGAGGAAGGCTACCGCCTGCTTAAGACGGTCGTGAAAGACTTGTCCGCCGACAGGACCTGATATCATCAAAAGAACGGTAACATGCCGTTCTTTTTTTACCGTATTAAACTTCGTCTTTAACTGCCGTTTAACAAGGCGGGGTATACTGTCTTTCGTACTACGAAAAAACGGAGGATGGTTTATGGAAACCCGGACAGGTGCGCGTGAGGAAATATCCCTTGCTTACGAAAACAGAAAACAGACGGTGAAGGGCGGGGTGCTCGCCTCTTCATCCTTTATACTATTTCGTTGTCGCTATTTCGGTTTTCTTCGTTTTTGCACGTTCGCTTTCCCGTCTTTCTCACTCTTCACTCTTTTCACTCTTCTCTTTTACACATTTTTTGCTTTTCCCCCTTGACAAACGAATCAAGCGGGTGTATCATATGTCTCGGTTAGCGGTAACTAATCGCAGAGTCCATTCTGAAACCGGGCTTTCCGGGCTTTGTATGGCGGCTCTGATTGGTCAAAGCAAACCATTTTTTCGGACACATAGTTAGTTGTTACTAATCCCATTTCATCCCAAAGGAGCGTGGATCCGCAATGATGCCGTTAGCACTTGCTGAAGCCGGTGAAGAAAACACGATCAAAAAGGTCGGCGGAAGCCCGGAAGTCAAGAAGCATCTGGAGAACCTGGGGTTTGTCGTCGGCGGAAGCGTCACCATCATCAATACGCTCGGCGGAAACGTCATTGTCAACGTCAAGGAGTCCCGCGTGGCCATCAGTGAAGAAATGGCACGCAAAATCATGGTC
>CAKRWK010000071.1 GCA_934417455.1 uncultured Eubacteriales bacterium | reverse complement strand
GGGCAATGCCCTTGCACAATCTGTGACACAAGGAGGTGTCGGTGATGATTTATCATTTTGTTCTGAATCCGAAATCCGGTAAAAAACGGAGCGGTTTACAGTATGAAGAAGCAATCAAAAACGCCTGCCAGAGCCGACATCTGAGTTATCATATCTATTACACAACCAGCCGTGGCGACGCCACGGCCTATGTGCGTTCCATGCTTCGTATTTCCACGGAAAAGCAGAGGTTCATCTGCGTTGGCGGTGACGGAACCATCAACGAAATCGTCAACAGTGCCCCCGATAATCCGAATGTGGAATTCGGTGTCATTCCCAGCGGTTCCGGTAACGATTTTGTCAAAAACTTTACCGATACGGAACTTTTCTACAATATCGACGCGCAGATTGACGGGGATACCGTCGAACTCGATCTCATCAAGTGCAACGATACATACTGTGTCAATATGATGAATATCGGTTTTGACTGCACGGTTGTCCGCGAGGCAGACCGGCTGAAGAAGGCAAAACTTGTTACGCCCGGTCTCTCCTATATCATGGGAGTCGTCGTTGCCTTGTGCAAAAAATTCGGTACAAGAATGAAACTGACATTCGATGACGGAGAAGTCATTGACGATACCCTGCTGCTGACTGCCGTGGCCAACGGAGGATATTGCGGCGGCGGATTTTGGGCGGCGCCACGCGCCGTGCTCAACGACGGACTGATGGACGTATGCGCCATCAAGAAGTGCTCCCGACTGACATTTCTTTCCCTTGTCGGCAAGTATAAAGCCGGCACGCACCTGTCGGACGAACACGCCATGCGGATTATCCGCTATCGGCAGGTTCCGCATTTCCTGATGGAATTCGACGAACCGATTCCCATCTGTAACGACGGCGAACTCTGCGGCGCCAAGTCCATTGAATTTACCGTTATTCCGAAAGGCTTCCGATTCGTCGTTCCGAAAGGCAGTCATATGAAAACATCCGCCGAAAAGGAACGGCTTACATAAAACGTCAGAACACCGGAGGACAGGACTATGAACATCCTTCACAAAAGACCGCTCACCGCGACGATTACCGTCGCGCTGGGCGTCTTTTTGCTTTCTGCTTTTCTTCCCTTTTTGGCCGGTTGTATCGTTGCCGGCGTGTTTCTGCTTTTCTCGGTTCTTTTCCTTGTCCTTTCCGGTCGCGCATCCGTCTTCCGCTTTACCTCCGTGCTGATGCTTGTCGCGACTCTTTCCGCTTGCCTTTCTTCTCTGTATTTCGGCATATGGTTCCGTGCGGACAAGCGCTTTTCGGGTATGGTGTCCGTCCATGCCTGCATCACGGAGATCTATTATGACGACGGCTTTTTTACCTATGCGGAAGCCAAAGCGTATTCCGTGAACGGAGAATCGTTTTCTTCCTACAAAATGCACCTGTCCGCCGAGGACGGAAGGCTTTCCGGATTCCGCGTCGGCGACGCGTTCCGTGCGGACGTAACAATAGAAGATACCGGTTTGTCCGATGCGGATTATCTTCTGCAATATGCAGGGCGCGGTATCTCCTTGACGGGCGTTGTGGACGGTTCCGTCCGTGCGACGGAAGGCGGCAGTGTTCTTCGCCGCTTTTTATCCGACACCAAGAAAAATTTCGTCTCGTACTGCAAAAGTACGGCCGGCGAGGATACCGGCGGGCTTCTTTCCGCACTTCTTATCGGGGAGCGCTCGTCTTTATCCCCGTCACTCGCACTGGACTTCAGGCGCATCGGTATTTCGCACATTCTGGCACTCAGCGGATTGCATCTGTCAGTACTGTCATATGCACTCTCGCTCCTGCTTTCCGCACTGCGCGTCGGAAAGACGGGACGGCTTGCTCTTCTCTGCCCGTTTGTTGCCGCTTATATTTTGCTGACCGGTGCGCCTTCCTCTATCCTCCGTGCCGGCTTCATGATTATGCTGTACGCCCTGCTCTTTTTGTGCAGGGAACCTTCGGACCCGCCGACGTCCCTCGCGGTGTCCGTGCTTCTGATTTGTTTCATACATCCGTATGCCGTTTTTGACATCGGCCTGTGGCTGTCCGCGCTCTCTACCTTCGGCCTTCTCGCATCGGGTATGTTCCGTCCGGCCGGAGCGGAAGAAGAAAGGCCGAAGAAACATCGGCTGCTCTCCGCTCTGCTCACGCCGTTTTTCGTATCTGCTTTCGCCATCGGCGCGTCTTTGCTTCTGTCCGTCCTCTCATTTTCCGGATTGTCTCTCCTGTCCGCGTTTTCTACGTTGCTTTTCGGATTTCTGACGCAGGCATTTATGTATATCGGTATTCTGACGCTTGTCTTCGGTGGTTTTTCCCCGCTTGCGGTTCTGTCGGAGATGCTCTACCGCGTCACCGAACGTTTGGCCGCTTTCTTTTCCGACGGAAAGTATGTGTACACGAACACGACATTTACTGCCGTCCGTGTCGCTGCCGTTCTGTTCACGGTGTTGCTGGTTGCCTTTCTTATTCTTCGCATCCGTCGAAGAAAGACGGCGCTTGCCGTTATCGGTGCGGCGTTCCTTTCGGTTTTTGTCATTTCCGCCTGTCTGACCTATCATACGGCCGGGCAGACGGACGGTCGCTATTTCTATACGGGAAAAACAGAATACATATACATAACCGATGACGGCATGTCCGCGCTTATCGACTTCGGTCGCGGCGGAAAGCAAGCGGGCGCGGACATGATTGCCTCTGTGGAAAACCGTCATGGTGTCTTTCTCGATGCCTATATTCTGACGGGTTACGGGACGTTTTCGTCTCAGACCGTCAGAACCGTACTGGAAAGCATCCGTTGCGAAAGGATATATCTGCCCGTACCTTTGACAGAATGGGAAACGACGCTTTTTGAAAACATTCTGCATATTTGCAAAAATTTCCGCACGGAAGTCGTATATTATTCGGAAGGAGATACGCTGACATTCGGTCACATGTATGCGGCCGTGCCTTACCGGTCTTCGGACAAGAAAACATCCGTTTTTTACATGGAAATAAGGACACCCGACACCTCCGTTCTCTATCTCGGACGCGGTGTTCTGACGGACAAGACAGAGGCCGCCGTCGCCGAGGCCACGGCATCCTGTGATACCGTGATTCTCGGTGGCAGCGGCCACGCGTCAAAAAATATGTTCTCCGCCTTTTCGGAAAATGTAAGGACATTGATTATATCCGACACCGGTATGAAGGCAGATGCCGAAACATTGCTGCATTATCGGGAAAACGGAACCGAAGTCATATATTTTCCGGCAGAAAAGAAAATCATACGTTAAAAAGAAACTCGACAATATCGCCGTCTTTCATGACGTAATCCTTGCCTTCACTGCGAACAAGACCTTTTTCCTTCGCTTTTGTTCTGTCACCCTCGCGGATGAGGTCATCAAAAGAAACCACCTCGGCGCGAATAAACCCACGCTCGAAATCGGAATGGATTTTACCGGCGGCACCGGGGGCTTTGGTGCCCTTACGAATCGTCCACGCACGAACCTCTTTCGGTCCGGCCGTCAGAAAACTGATGAGGCCGAGGAGAGAATAACTGGCTTTGATGAGTTTATCGAGACCGCTTTCCTCAATGCCGAGGTCGGCAAGGAACGCCGCTTTTTCTTCGCCTTCCAGTTCTGCCAGTTCCGCTTCAATCTGTGCACTGACGGCAATGATTTCGCTTCCCTCCGTTGCGGCATGCGCTTTCAGTGTACGATACCCGGGATTTTTTTCGTAAGAACCGCCGACCTCGTCTTCCGAAACGTTGGCAACGTAAATGGTGGGTTTCAGTGTCAACAGGCGGGATTCTTCCACCATGGCAAGTTCGTCTGCCGAAAATTCAAGTGTACGGGCGCTCTTTCCTTCCTCAAGGCAGGCTTTGACACGTTCCAGAACAGCAACTTTATCCAGCAATTTTTTGTCGCTCTTTGCGGCTTTGGCCGTACGGTCAATGGCGCGCTCCACGATTTCGAGATCGGACAGAACAAGTTCCAACTGTATGGTTTCCACGTCGCGAAGCGGGTCGACAGACCCTTCCACATGGATAATGTCATTGTTTTCAAAACAACGGACAACATGAACTATCGCATCTACCTCACGGATATTAGCAAGGAATTTGTTTCCGAGGCCTTCCCCTTTGGATGCGCCTTTGACAAGGCCGGCAATGTCCACAAACTCAATGACGGCCGGCGTATATTTCTCTGGGTGATAAATGGCCGCCAGAGCGTCAAGACGTTTATCGGGAACGCTGACGACACCGACGTTCGGGTCGATGGTGCAGAACGGATAGTTTGCCGATTCCGCGCCCGCATTTGTCAGCGCGTTGAACAAAGTACTTTTCCCCACGTTGGGAAGACCTACGATACCTAATTTCATTTTCTGTTCTGTCTCCTTGATTTTACCGTTCTTTGCGAGAGCACGTTTCGGGCACCCGCATATTTCCGGATGATTCCGGTTTGGTTTCCGGTTTCAGCGGATAATCCCTCAGATGTTCCATTCTGAAACCGTTCTTTTTGTATGTCTCGTAATCGAATGCTTCCAGCTCGTCGATGGCAAGTTTGTGAAACTCATAGAAATTGTGCCACCATTCGTAACCGCTACCGAGTTCTGCACCGAGATAAGCGTCCGCTATGTCGCATCCCATCTGGGGTGCCACATAAAATGCCCCCATGTCGCGTACCAGGCGCAAAAGTCCTGACGGCGCTTTGTCACCGCTGATACCGGCATTATGATATTCACCGGTGCCCCGGGAAAAAGCACGGAAAGAATTTTTGCGACGTAAGTATGGTATGCGCTGTTTTTGTCAAAAACAGTTTCAATGGAGGTTTCATCGGTCATGTAAATCTCAAAGCACCCCTGCGTTACGCTGTCACCCAGAAACGCGATGGTCGGAGTTTTTCTTCCTTGTCAGTCATTGGCCTTCTCGGCTATCTTCCTGATAATATCCATGAGACATTCCTCTCTTAAACTATGTCGTTTCTATCAAAAGGTATCTGCGGCCGACATTCTTTGCGCAGACCTCAGTCTATTTTACCACAATCGTCGCGCGAACGCAAGTGCTTTTCCAACTTTTTTCCTTCTTTTTCGTCCTGTGCCGAATTTTCACCTTATTTATCGAAAATTCATAATTTGTTCTTGACATCCCGACCCAGTCGCGGTATAATCTAACTGCACAGGTGAATTACTCTTTTGGATTTCAGGATTGGAGGACAAGACATGGATGTCAAACTTCTGGTCGTTGATGACGACCCTAATATCTGCGATATGCTGAAGCTGTACTTTGAAAACGAGGGGTACACCGTCAGAACCGTCTCGGACAGTGTGGAAAGCGTGCAGGTTTTCAAAGCTTTTGAGCCGGATCTTGTTCTGCTCGATATTATGATGCCGAAAAAAGACGGTTGGCAGGTATGTCGCGAAATCCGCGAAATTTCACAAAAACCCGTTATTATGGTTACGGCCAAAGGGGATGTGTTTGACAAAGTGCTCGGTCTTGAACTCGGTGCGGACGATTTCATTGTCAAACCGTTTGACATGAAAGAACTTTCCGCCCGCATAAAAGCTGTTCTCCGCAGATATAACGCACACGGTAACTCCTCGGACGAAGAAGTTGTCCGTTTCGAGAACATGGAAGTCAGTCTGCAGAAATACGAACTGAAACTGAACGGAAAAGTAGTCAGCATTCCTCCGAAAGAATTGGAGCTTCTCTACTTCCTTGCCTCCAACTGCAACCGCGTTTTTACGCGCGACCAACTTTTGGACAAAGTTTGGGGGTTTGATTACCTCGGCGACTCCCGCACGGTGGACGTACATGTCAAACGCCTGCGCGAAAAACTGGAAGGCATCTCGGACAAATGGTGTCTGAAGACCGTATGGGGCGTCGGATACAAATTTGAGACTGCGGTATAAAATAGGCCTGTTAAAAAACACGGCCGAACGGAAATCTCCGTTCGGCCGTGTTGTTCACATGTCTTTCAGATTCAGTTTGCTGAGTGCAACGCCTGTCGCCGGAATGGCGATTTTGCGGCATTTCTGCACATCCGGACCAAGAGCATCGATTCTGACAATGGCGTAATCTACCGTCGCTTTGTTCGTCAGATGGAAAATCTGCACACCGGCCGATGTACGGGTAACCTTTTCCGGAATCAGCGTACTCTTGATGAGAATCCCCTTATCGCCCGTCGAATGAACGAAAATCTGAATTGGCGATTTGGCTTTTTCGTAAAAGGCCGCTACGGGCAATGACGCCGTGCTGAACGCGCCGGAAAGTTTTCTGCGCTTACTTTTGGTCTCATAGTTCGACATGGAAACTTTGACCC
>CAKRWK010000070.1 GCA_934417455.1 uncultured Eubacteriales bacterium | reverse complement strand
CGGCCGAATATATCCTTCCGGATTATCAGGGGGACATCAAGAAAGTCCTTTCGTCGGAGGCGCGCATTCTTCCGACGGGAAAGTTTATGAGCGGTAGTGAGGCCCAGTTTGCGGGAAGCGTCGCCTATGAAGTGTTGTATGTTGACAGTGAGCGCAAGGTAACATCCGCCGCTTGTTCGTCCGACTATGAATATGCCGTGCCGACAGATGCCGGCGCGCTGGACGCCACGGCAGATATGCGCGTTTCCGGCCTGAATGTCCGCCTTTCGGGTCCGCGCAGAATTTCGGCCAAATGTAATCTGTCTGCGCGGGTGTATACGACAACGGAAGATTCGCTTGAAACGTCGGGGACGGCATTGGAAGCCGATATGCATCCGGAGCTCTGTGAAAAAACGCTGTCTATACGGCATACCGTTTTCGGGGAGAGCGGTGAGAGGGAATACACGGAAGCCGTCACGTCCCCCTGCACATCGGCCGAGTCGCTCGAAATTCTGAGCCGCGGCGGAAACGCCGTGATAAAAGATATCCGGGCAGGAGAGGGAAGTGACGTCCTGACGGCGGAAATGTCGGCTTACGTATGGGTATCCTGCGATGGCGGGGTTCCCACGGAAGTCACGCATACATGGCAGGCGGAGGAAACGTTTGACGTGCCGGATATGAAAGAAGGCATGGCCGTGCTCGGTCGGGCTACGGTGAAGGACGTCCGCGCCACGGTAGGGGCTGATGCGGACGGCGGTTGCGCGCTTCTTCTCGGCACCACCGTAACATATTCGGTGCGCGGCGAGGAAAATCTTCCGCTCGATATTGTTACCGACGGGTATCTTTTCGAGTACGAATGCGATACCAAATACGAAGATTTCACCTATGAAGAATTTTTCTACTGCGATGCGGGAATATTCTCGGCTGAAGGAGATTTCCCCCTGTCCGAAGAAGACCGCGACCTTGCCGAGATTCTGTATACCAAAGCGCAAATCAAATCTCTTCGTACATTGACGGACGAAGAGGGCGTTGACACCGTGGAAGCGGATGTCCTGGTGACCACCGTCGGACGTTCGGGTGACGGCGATGGTACGCCTCGGTTTATCACGGTGAAGAACACCGTCTCCGTCAGCGAGGCACTGCCGCCCGTCAACGGACGCCCGGAAGGCGCCAAAGCGGACGTGGACGTTTGTCTGCTTTCGGCGGTCGGAACGCCGGATGGGGAAAACCTGCATATTGACCTGACGTTTTCCTACGGACGTACCCTGACCGTATGTCGCACGGTGCGTCGTCTTTCCTGCGCGGAGGCACTGACCGACCGTCCGACGGCCTCCCGCCGCGGACGTGTGACGGTGTACTACCCGAGTGCGGGGGATACGCTGTTTGACATTGCCCGTCGCTATCTGACGACAAGTGCCGCCCTTGCGCGCGATAACCATCTGACGGCGGAAGCCGTCGCCACCCGCGAGACGCCGGCTTCGCTTTCCGGCGTGGAAAAACTTCTCATTCTTCCCGAATAAACACTTGCAAATTTTTTTCGGGTGTGGTATACTGTCCGTGCATTATATATAAAGGAAGTATGTGTATGACACCGACAGCGGAAAACGGCCGCCCGGCCGATGCGGCGGGGCGGCTTCCCACAGAAACCGAAACATATGATTTTCTCGATACACTCGGTATCCCGTATCTGCGTGTCGACCACGCGCCGGCCATGACAATGGAGGATTGCGCGGACATCGACCGCATTCTCGGCACGCGCATGTGCAAAAATCTGCTTTTGCAGAACCGGCAGGGAACGGAATATTATCTTCTTATGATGCCCGACCGTCGCTTTCTGACCAAATCACTCTCGGCGGCACTCGGTACCGCGAGACTGTCGTTTGCGCCGGGTGAGAAAATGGAAGAATACCTCGGTATCCGACCGGGCGCGTTGTCCGTTCTCGGACTGAGGAATGACAGAGAAGGACACGTTCGCCTTTTGATAGATCGTTCCGTGGCGGAGGACGAATATGTCGGTGTGCATCCCTGTGTCAACACGTCGAGCCTGAAAATCCGCATGTCCGACCTGATGGAAAAATTCCTGCCTGCCGTCGGCCATACGGCAACGGTCGTTACGCTTGCCTACGGTGACTGACACGCGTTTTGTTTGTTTTGCTTGGCAATGTAAAGCAAAGGTTACGTTATTTTGCGACGGAAAAGGTGATACGGATTTCGTTTGAACTTTCTTCCGTTACGCGCTTGGAACGGATGCCGGCGGCGTTCAGGATGCCGACGGCATCCACCAGTACCGCTGACAGGTGGGAGATGGTTTTTTTTCGCACCTCGTCGGCTTCCGTTTCTTCCTCTGTGGCGAGGAGCATGTCCACCAGTCTTTCCGTCATTGCGACATTGAGTTTTTCCTTTTCGGCACGGCTGACGGCAAGACGACGGGACGCTTCGCTTTTGAGACGGAGCACGGTGCGTGCCTGTCTTTCGTTCAGCCCTCCGTCGGCAATCTGCTTTTGCAGTTCGTCGGAAAACTGCAGAAGACGCAGTTTGTTCGCTATGTACGACTGACTGACATGCAGTTTTTCCGCCAGTTCTTCCTGGGTCATATGGCAGAGGCGGATGGTGCCGTCCAGTGCCCGTGCGTCTTCAAACCTATTCATATTTTTTCTTCCTGTCGCTTTTGCGTCCCGGGATGTCTGTGTTTCAGGTATGTAAAAATCCCGTTTGTCTCCATTATACACGGAGCAAACGGGATTTTTTGTCGTATGTCGTCGGGAAAAGAAAATTTTTTAGGGTTATCCGGCGCTCAGAGCGGTTTTTTCGATATTTGTGCGAACGGGCGGGGGTAGGCGGCCGGCGTGCGACTGATTTTGTCGACAAAAATCAGCGGGTGCGACATTTCCTCGGTGCCGACCGGGTGTATCTCCTCCACTTTCGCGACTTTTCCGCCGAGCAGGGATATGGCGCGTTTCGCCTCGGAAAGTTCAAAGGCGGCCTGTCTGCCTTTCATGGCAATCATCTGTCCCCCGACTTTCACAAACGGCAGACAGAGTTCGACGAGCGTGCGCATGGCCGCCACCGCCCGTGCCGTGGCTATGTCGAATTTTTCGCGGAATTCCGGATTTTTTCCGCCGTCCTCGGCGCGCATGACAAGCGGACGGACATTGACAAGTCCGAGATATGCGGCGGTTTCCTCCACATAATGCACCTTCTTCGCCGTCGAATCCACGGCAAGCACCGAGACATCGGGGCGCAGAACGGCCACGGGCAATGTCGGAAAACCGCCGCCGCAGCCGACGTCAATGATGCGTGCGCCCGTCGGGAGGCGTACGGCAAGCATGGCGCAGTCGAGATAATGCTGTACAATAATTTTGTCAGGGTCGGTGATGGCGGTCAGGTTGAACTGCTCGTTGACCGCCAACATATGTTCCGTCAGTCGGTAAAATGTTTCCGTGCGTTCCTTCGAGAGCAGGGAAGAGAGTCCGTTCTTTCCGAAGACGGCGTTGAGCGCTGATGAAAAATGCGCACTGTCGCAGTGGGGCATACGGAAAACCTCCGTTTTTGTTTTTCCTTATTGTAGCATGCCGCCCGTCCCGTTGTCAAGTTTTTTCGGCGGACACCGCCCCGAAAATGTGAAAAATTTCACAAGTTGTATATTGACTATTGCGGCGGACTATGCTAAAATAAGGTAAACCGAAAAAATACATGTAAGGAGATACCAACATGGCAAAGTACAATAAGAAAACCGTGGAAGACGTTGCGGTGGCCGGTAGGACCGTCCTTGTCCGCTGCGACTTCAATGTGCCGATGAAAGACGGCGTTATCACGTCCGATAAAAGAATCGTCGGTGCGCTTCCCACCATCAAGTACCTGCTCGAAAACGGAGCGAAAGTCATCCTCTGCTCCCACATGGGCAAGCCGCACAACATTCTGACCGAAGGTTTCGGCCTGACCAAGAAGGAAAAGAAGGCTGTTGCCGAACTGCCCGAAGCCGAGCAGGCCGCCGCAACCGCCGCTTACCTCGAAAAAGCGAAAGTCTCCGACAAAAAGAAACTCACCCTTAAACCCGTGGCCGACCGTCTGAACGAACTCCTCGGTGCCGGCACGGTGACATTTGCGGAAGATGTCGTCGGCGAGGACGCCATGGCGAAAATCGCCTCGCTGAAACCCGGCGCTGCCGTCCTGTTGGAAAACACCCGCTTTGAAGCCGGAGAAGAGAAGAACGACCCCGCACTGGCAAAAAAACTGGCTTCCATGGCCGACATCTTTGTCAACGACGCTTTCGGCGCCGCGCACAGAGCGCATGCTTCCACCGCCGGTGTGGCCGATTACATTCCGGCCGTCTGCGGTTACCTCATTCAGAAAGAAATTTCCGTCATGGGTAAAGCGCTGGCCGATCCCGTCCGTCCCTTTGTTGCCATTCTCGGCGGCGCCAAAGTCGCGGACAAACTCAGCGTTATCGAAAACCTGCTCACCAAGGTCGATACTCTCATTATCGGCGGCGGTATGGCATATACGTTCGTAGCCGCCAAAGGCTACGGCGTCGGCAAATCCCTGCTTGACGAGAGCAAAATCGACTATTGCCGCGATATGATGAAAAAAGCGGAAGAGAACGGTGTGAAACTGCTTCTGCCCGTGGACACCGTCATTGCCAAGGATTTCCCGAATCCCATCGACGCACCCGTGGAAACTTCCGTTGTCGATACCGACAAGATTCCCGCGGATATGGAAGGTATGGACATCGGACCGAAGACGGCGAAACTCTTCGGCGATGCCGTCCGTTCGGCCAAAACGGTTGTCTGGAACGGCCCGATGGGCGTGTTTGAGTACCCCACCCTTGCCAAAGGCACCATTGCCGTGGCACAGGCACTGGCGGACAGCGACGCCATTACCATTGTCGGCGGCGGCGACAGCGCGGCAGCCTGTGAGCAACTCGGCTTTGCCGATAAAATCACCCACATTTCGACGGGCGGCGGAGCCTCCCTTGAATTTCTTGAGGGTAAGGACCTGCCCGGCATCTCCTGCCTGATGGACAAAGACTGATTTTTTCGCAGAAAAGACTGCCGCCCCGCGCGGCGGTCTTTTCCCGCGTTCCGAAATTCATAAAAAAGGAAGAAACAACCATGAGAAGAACCGTCATTGCGGGCAACTGGAAGATGTATATGACCCCTGCCGCCGCCCGAGCTTTGATCAAAGACCTTGACCCGATGGTGAAGGGAAAGGATAAGTGCGACATCGTTCTGTGCGTTCCGTATGTGGACATTGCCGTCGCGGCCGAAGCCGCCGCGGGTACCAACATTCACATCGGTGCGGAGAACGTGCATTTTGCCGAATCGGGTGCTTATACCGGTGAGGTCAGTGCGGCTATGCTGAAAGAGGCCGGCGCCGAATATGTTATCATCGGTCACTCCGAGCGCCGTCAGTATTTCGGCGAGACGGACACCACCGTCAATCAGCGCACCAAAGCCGCCCTTGCCGCCGGCTTCAAAGTCATCCTTTGTCTCGGCGAACTGAAAGATGCGCGCCTTGCCGGTATTACCGACGAGATTGTTTCCATGCAGACCAAACTCGACCTGGCCGGTGTCAGCGCCGAGGAACTGAAAAACGTCATTATCGCCTATGAGCCCGTTTGGGCTATCGGTACGGGACTGACGGCCACACCCGAGCAGGCCGATGAAACCTGCGGCGTCATCCGCAAGACCGTAGCCGCCCTGTACGGTGACAAAGCCGCCGAGGACATCACCATCCAATACGGCGGTTCGATGAACGACGGCAATGCGAAAGAACTCCTCGCAAAGGTCAATGTGGACGGCGGCCTTATCGGCGGTGCGTCCCTGAAGACCGACAAATTCACCGCCATTGTCGATGCGGCCAACGCCTGATTCTAATTTATTAGAACCTTGATTCCGGCTCTGAAAGCGAAAACGGCAAAATCCGGCGGTTTTTGTGCGGTTTGCACAAAAAACAGCGCAAAAATACAGCAAAATGCCCTCTTGCAAACGGAGGGCATTTTTGTTATAATGAATGCAACAAAATAATTTTTACACAGGAGAACCATCCCATGGCAGGTCTTTCTTTAAGACACATCTACAAAAAGTATCCCGGCGGCGTTACCGCCGTGTCCGACTTCAACCTTGAAATCAAAGACAAGGAATTTCTCATTCTCGTCGGTCCCTCCGGTTGCGGTAAGTCCACGACGCTCCGTATGATTGCCGGTCTGGAAGAAATCAGCGAAGGCGAACTTTATATCGGCGACCGTTTCGTCAACGACGTCCCCCCGAAGGACCGCGACATCGCCATGGTGTTCCAGAACTATGCTCTGTACCCGCATATG
>CAKRWK010000069.1 GCA_934417455.1 uncultured Eubacteriales bacterium | reverse complement strand
GTTTCGATTTCACCAAGGGCGTAAGCCCTTGATTTCACATTCGGCGTCAGCCGAATACTTCATTATTTTGGAAACGGAATTGCTTTTTCAATTTTTCATCGTCTTTGGCCGATGTTTTTATTTTCGGGTTATTTTACCGACGACAGGCGGAAGAGCATAACGGCCGCCGCGGCACGGGTCAGCGGGGCTTTCATATCGGATGCCACGTCTTTTGCCGTCAGGATGCCGAGGTTTACCATGGCGCTGACATCGGTGCGCGCCCAGACGGGAACCGTTCCGGAAAGCCCTGCCGCTACGGGCGTATCCGCCGTGCGACCGACGATGGCGGAAAGAACAATGGCGGCCTCGCAAGAGGTGATTTTGTCATTCGGTCGGAAATTCAGATTCTTCCCGTCGAATGCTCCGTGTACGATGCCGAGTTTCTGCGCAGTGGCTACATATCCGACAAGGGACGACGGAATTTCTGAATTGTCGTCAAAATACGTGGCAGAAAGCGATGAATCGGCTTTGATGCCGTGGACTTTCAATGCCATGGTAACGAATTCGGCGCGGGTGACGGTTTCTTCGGGAAGAAAGTATCTGTCGTCTCCGACGGTTTTTCCTTCAAATATGCCGGCCGCGCTCAGCATCAGAGCCGCGTTATATTCCGGGCGGTCTTCCATGTCCACGTACGTGATGCCGGTGGCCTTTTTGTCCACTTGTATGCGTACCTGACATATATCGGAATAATTTCCGTATTCATCCCGGATGACATAGGAAAATTTATCCGTGCCTGTATACGTCGCGCTCGGCGTGTAGCGATAGTCTCCCGTGTTTTTATCCGTCACGGTCAGTTTTCCAGATTTCGGATAGGAAAGAACGATATATTCGCAGGTGTCGCCTTCTGGGTCTGAACCGCTCATACTGCCGTAGACGGAAATTCCGCTTTGCGTCCAAACGGAAAGTTTTTCGCTTTTTTCTTTATCCACGGTCGGTGCATAGTTCACTTTCTCTATAAAGCGAAGTTCGCAGGCAATGTCCGCGCCGCCCGCGTATCCTTTAGCCTGAAACGTAAATCGGCTGCTTTTTACATCGGATGATGCGGGAACGAACAGGAGAGAACCGAGAGAACGGCTGTTGACCGTTTGTCCGGCGCTGACACGACGTCCGCCGAGGAGGAGCGTACCTTCCGTGGAGGCCGGCAGGGCAGTGATTGTGATTTCGGGAACGTCACTGACGCCGAGTGCCGTCTTGAAGTCCGTGTCGCGGAATGTCATCTTCTCGCCGACAAGCCCGGTTTTGATAAGCCGTACGTCTTCGGAGAGAACAGCGGCGGCACTGCCGAGAAATGCAGCGGAAGCCGGCAGAATCAGTGCGCACAGGGATAAGGAGAGAACAAGAAGCAGAGACAAAAAACGGGAGATACGTTTCATTTGTGTTCACCTTGGCTTTTGAAAGACAAAAGCGTCCTTTTTTCGGATTCGAGGCGTATTTTTTTCAACGGTACGCCGCCTCTCGCGTCCGTCTTATAAAGACAGCATGACCGCATTTTCCCATTTTATACAGAAATTACGGAAAAATATTGCTTCAAAGTGCCCGATATGAGACAGAAAATGCCTTTTACACGCAAACTTTGCACGGCGTACTTGTCAAATCCGAGAAAAGCGGTTGACAAACATGCGCGCGTGTTGTATAATGAATTGAGGTTATCCTTCCGAACTCAAATTTTCTGAAATATAAAAAAGGAGTCATCAGGGGAACAGAAAACAAGGAAGAGATGCGCACCGGCGAAAAAGAAGTTTCGCTCGGAACGCTCTGGAAAGTTCTGAAGTCCAATTTCATATGGATTCTGGCATGTTCCGTGTTCGTATCTTTGGCGGCCGGACTTATCACGCATTTCTTTTCGCCGACAAGATACAGTGATGTGCTGAACTTTTATGTTTATAACATATCGGACAAGGCAGAGTACATGAGTGCGTCCTATATTAACGGTGCATCTTTGATTGCAGACACCTGTATCAATAGCGCGAAGAGAGACACAACGATTCTTTCTGCTGTGACAGATGAGACCAAAGAAATACTTGATGCGCAGACTGACCGTGCTTGCCTGTCAGCAATAAAACGTACAATAAGTACAACACATGAAAATGATTCTCCGTTTTTTACCATTACTGTTACCCATGTAAACAAAGAAGCGGTGCAGGTGGTAACCGACACTTTGGAACGAGTTTACCAGAATAATTTTGCATGGCTTGTGGAAAGTACGAGTGGAGCGGAAAACAATGTGGTTGACATCCGTGAGGAGCAACGCATGCCCGGCCCCACGGCTTCCAAAACGTCTGCCGTTAAGGTGGCACTGATCGCACTTGTCGTTTCTTTTGTGTTGGCATACGCGTTCTTCTTCCTTCTTGATATGCTGGATACTCTTGTATACGACGAAAAAAGCCTTTCCGCAAATTTCTCTTATCCGATTCTCGGCACGATTCCCATGTGGCTTTCTTCCGGTGAGAAGAGAACGCACAGAACGTTCCTTGAACATTTGTTCTGTCGCCCGAGAAAAGTCGAACTGATGGCGGAGCGCCGTCTGTATGATAAAAAGAAACTCAGCCCTTCGACGCCGTTTTACGTAACGGAAGCCTTCAACCTGCTTCGTACCAATGTGGCGTATGCCGTCGGCGTCGGAAAAGCACCGGTATACGGTATTACCTCGGCCGTGGCCGGTACGGGTAAGAGCCTGATTCTTTCGAACCTTGCGCTTTCTTTTGAACAACTCGGCAAGCGCGTACTTCTCGTGGAGGCGGACATGCGTCTGCCGGTGTTCCACAAAATTTTCGGTACCGACTTCAACCGCCCCGGACTTTCCGAACTCCTGACCGGAATGGAAGCGGATGATAAGAACGTGATATACAAGGTGGAGGGCACCGGCCTGTCCGTCATTACGTCGGGACATCTGCCGCCGAATCCGACCAACCTTTTGGCACAGCCGCGCATGAGAGAGTTGGTTGCAAAGTGGACGCAGGAATATGACATTGTGTTCTTTGATTTACCGCCCATCGGAATTGTGGCGGATGCCGGTGTGCTTTCCGACGTCATTTCCGGTTACCTTATCGCCGTCCGTTCCGAGGTGACCGACCTCCGCTCGGTGGAAGACACTATTTCGTCTCTCCGTTCCGTGGACGCCGACATTGTCGGTTTTGTCCTCAATGATGTAGCCATCAAAAAGAAAGGTTACGGCGGATATAATAAGTACGGTTATTACAGTCACAGTGCGCACGCGGCAGAAGCGTCGGCGCAAAAATAAGAAAAAGGTGCTCTTTTTGAGCACCTTTTTTACGGAAAGTGGGGGAAAAACCATGACGGAAAAAGAATTTTCCGATGCACGCGCCGCCGTGTTGTCGGCCGACGGACTGACGCGGCAGGGCATCGGCACACTCGGCGAAAAAACGCTTCATCGCATATTGAAAACGGCGGTCTGCCCCGACCCGCGTTGCCATGAGATTCCACTGTCCGGCAGTGTTGCGGATGTATTTTCATCCGGCGAAATATCGGAAATACAGACCCGGTCGTTTGAACGGTTGCGTCCGAAACTCGAAAAATTTCTGCCGAAGTATCCCGTAACGATATATTATCCCATCGCGTATGTCAAATATATCCGCTGGATTGACTCTTCGACGGGGGAGATGAGCGAACGGCGCAAGTCGCCGAAAACCGGCACATTTCATGACGCCTTTTTTGAACTTTACAAACTGCGCGATTTCCTGTCCCATCCGAACCTGCGTGTTGCATTATTGCTGCTCAACATGGACGAGTACAGACTGAAAAACGGATGGGACAAAACGGGCAAACGCGGCTCGGAACGAGCCGAACGCATTCCGACGCTGCTGAAGGGCAGTGCTTTGCTGGCCTCGGCAGAGGATTACAAAGATACCTTTCTTCCGCCGCTTTCGTCGCCGTTTACCGTAAAGGAATATGCGGCGGCCACCCGCCTGAAACGGCGGTATGCGTATTGCGGTATACGCATTCTCATGTCTGTCGGCGTGCTTTCCTGCGTCGGCAAACGCTGCAGGGAAAATCTTTACGCCTGCCGGGCGGATGCATCCGAAGGCCTGCCGGAATCGGACAGGTAACCCGGTTTCGGTAATAACAAACGTGCGGAATGTTCGTAACCTTGTCGGCGAACATTCCGCACGTTTTATTTGTGATACGTTTTTCCGGCGGTGATGGTGGCGCAACGATACAGAATTTCGTACAGCATAACGCGCATCAACTGGTGCGGAAAGGTCAGTGCAGAGACGGAGAGACACAGGTTTGCTGCGGATTTGACCTTCGGTGACAGGCCATGCGACGAGCCGATAATAAAACAGAGTTTGCCGCCGGTTTCGGCGGCACGGGAGAGAAGTGCCGCCAGCGTTTCGGAAGAATACATCTTTCCTTCTACACACAGCGCGATGACAAATGCACCGGCGGGAATCTTCTTCAGAATTCGTTCGCCTTCGGCCTCCAATGCGGCGACCACCTCGCGGCGGTCATCTTCGCGGACGATACGCTCTTCTTTCAATTCTTCCTCGGACACCTTTGCATAAGCGCTGAGCCGTTTTTTGTATTCGCCGACGGCCTCGCAAAGATAGGACTCTTTGAGCGTGCCGACGGTAATCAGTGTAATATGCATCATTTTTTTATTCTCGCTAACCGCATAAGTCCGCGTTTCAGTGCGTCGCAGAAGAGCAGGACTTCGTCGCTCGTATTCCGGTGAGAAAAACTGACCCGGACAGATGTGTCCGCTTCCGCTTCACTCCGACCGTAGGCAAGGAGTGCGCCCGATGCGTGATGTCCGTGCGAAGAACAGGCGGAGCCGCTGGACACGCAGATTCCTTCGGCGGACAGAAAGTGAAGCATGGTCTCGCTCTTGACGGATGGTAAGGTCATATTGAGGATATGCGGTGCGTGCACGGGCGGGAGCGTCAGCGAAACGGTACGGAGCAAATCGTCTCCGGACATGGTTTCTGTCAGCAATGTACGGAGCGCGGACATATGTTCGGCGCGTTCGGCTAAGTGTTCTTCCGCGAGGCGGCAGGCAACACCGAAGGCAGCAATGCCGGGGACGTTTTCCGTACCGGAACGGAATCCGTCTTCCTGTCCTCCGCCGAGGGTGACGGCCGCCAGACCGCGCTTCTTTATAACATCGTCCGAAGCGAACAGCGCACCAACCCCTTTCGGACCTTCAATTTTATGGGAGGATACCGTTACCATATCGGCGCCGATGCTTCGCACGGTAAAAGGCACCTTTCCGAAACTCTGCGTGGCATCCGCGTGGAGAATCGCTTCGGGCGACTGCCGACGCATGACCTGTGCAACATCGGATAACGGATAGAGCGCACCGGTTTCGTTGTTTACCATCATCATAGTGACGAGAATGACGTCGGGCGTCATTTCCCGCCGAAGAACGTCCATGTCGAGAACGCCGCCGCGCGTCGGAATGGCGACCGTGCGTATACCGCGCTCTTTCAGTTTTGCGAGCGGTACCGTGACGGAGGCGTGCTCGCCTTCCGTTGTCAGGATTTTTCCTTTGCCGATATATCTTTCTTTGGAAAATGCGCGGCCGAATATCGCAAGGTTGTTGGCTTCCGTTCCTCCGGCCGTGAAAATCACTTCGCCGCCTTTGGCACCGAGTGCGTGCCGCAGCGCATCGCGGCTTTCGTTCAGCCGTTTTTCGGCGGCGTGTCCGACCGCATGCAGGGAAGACGGGTTGCCGAATTCTTCGTTTGATACGCGGATGTACGTTTCGAGTGCCTCATCCGAAATCTTTGTTGTGGCGCTGTTGTCAAAATATATCATGAAAACGTCACCTTGTCCAATATACGGCGGACTTCGTCAAGATGCGTACCGTATACGGCGGCGGGCGCGGTATAGGTAAAGACGTAGCCGCGGGAAGAAAGAAACGCACGGGTGCTCACGGCATACTGGAGAACATGGTAGGTCTCACCCATGTAAACATACGTGTATTCGTAACGAAACGCCCATGCGGCGCCGGGAAAATCCACTTTTGTATTTTCTTCGATAACCGTCAGTTCTTCGACGAAAACAGAGAGTTCTTCTTTTCTGTTCTTGAAGTAATCTTCCATGGAGACGCCTGTCGCCGTGGCTTCCGTCATGTTGACATTGGCGCCGTCCTCGGCACTTCCCGCCACAATGCCGGATGAAACGCTGCACGTCCATTCGGGCGGCAGATACAGAGTGAAGCCCGAAACGGATGTGTCGGAGGCAAGAACGTATCCGTCAGCATCTGTTTTTGCCGGTGCGGATGTTGTCCCGTCTCCGCTTTTATTGGAGAACACGAGCGTGTCCATCACCTTTTGCGCATCGGAAAAATAGCGGCTGTAATAGGTTTCTTC
>CAKRWK010000068.1 GCA_934417455.1 uncultured Eubacteriales bacterium | reverse complement strand
TTGTGGTCGTAATCGCAGACGAAAATGCTGCAGTCGATACGGCGAAGATAATCCACCATCGCATCCTCGGCGCGGCCGCTGCCGGAAAACCCGAGGTTGATGTAATCCACTCCCGTCTGTTCGCAAATCATATCCTCATACGACATGTCCGCCCGGGAAGCGCAGCCGCCCTGCGTAATGGAGGAGCCGTAATAGAGAATCGGTTTTTCGGGTTTGTATCCCGCGCCGGCCTCGATACGGGCGTTTTCATCAATTTCGACGGCAAGAAATTTCACGCCCGAATACAGCGGAAAATGCAGCACATAGTCCCGCATCGTTCCGTCAAGGTTGACCGCGTCTTCAAAAACGTCTCCCGCATCCCATTGCGGGCACAGTACCCCGCGGAATACACTTTTTCTTTCGGGGCCCTCGCGAGAGGAAAGGACGAATCCCGTACTGCCGGTCAGTGCCATATGCCGCATGCGGCGGAATGCACTTTCCTCCGCGATGATACGGAGCATTTTTGAATCCGTTCTGAAATTCAGCCGCAAACCCGCTCCGTTGTCGGCCAGAGCATACACGCCTTCGGAAACGGCGGACGCATCCTTTTGCGGCATACGCACGAATCCGATGCCGTCTTCGTAAAACCCGCCGTACAGCCGAAAGGGCTCACAAGGCAAAAAGAGACGGCGCGTTCCCTCTCTCGGTACGGCGGCGGATGCAAAATTTCTATCGATTTTCGTAATATCCACGGTTCGATACCTCCGGTTTCTTACGGTTGAACCCGCACTTCAAATTATAGCACAATTTTTCCGTCATTGCAAGGAGTCCTCCGCCATATGCCATCCTTCGGCGCGTTCGCGGATTTCGGTGAACCATTTATAAAGACCGTTCTCTTTGATCAGTTCTTCGTGGGTTCCCTGCTCGACGACTTTGCCGTCATCCACCACCAGAATGCAATCGGCACCGCGCACCGTGGCAAGACTGCATTTTCATCATTCCGTCGCCGACCTTTGCGAGAAAACGGAAAAATCCGCCAATCGACGGGTCTTTGAGGTCGTCATAACCGTACATATACCCGCGACTCGAAACGTCGAGGTTTTTACTCCAAGGGGAAAGTTCCCGTTTGGCGTCGGACACGGCGAAATACGCGCCGACGTCCTTGATTTTTGCGGTTTTGATCCATGTTTTAAGCATCAGTTCCACGGCTTTCCGATTGGCCGCGTCAAAAACGAGTTTTCCACTGCAAGTACGATGATAATCATTCTCAAATTGCCCCTTTCGTTTGGAGGTTCACAAGGAAACGAACAGGGGCCGCCACTGTTGGGCAGTCCCTGTTCATAAACGTTATACTGTTATTCCATTTCTTTCAGCGTACGGTAAAGTTCCGCGTCCGTCTGCATCGTATAGGGAACGGTATAAAACACACCGACAATGCCGAAAGTCAGTGCGCTGAGCAAAATCCAAGGGAGGAACGAGAGATTCAGAACAAACGTGTTCCAACGATGGCCTCTCATCATGATACGGCTTCTGTCGAGTGCCTCTCTCCATTCGAGCGTGGGTTCTTCCGCGAGAATGTAATCCACAAGGTAGTAGTCATACGCTTTGATGATACCGGGAATAAGGAACAAAAGCGAATAAAGGAAGATGAAAATGTTCTTCATAAGGTCAGCAACGACCACTTTCAGATACCGGTTTTCTCTGAAGGCGAATGCCACTTCCCCGACTTCGGCCGCTTCATCCGTATTAAGAAAGAAAAAGCGGGAACAACCGACGGTCAGAGGATTCCTGAGGAAAATGCCAATGACTGCGGAAATCACACCTCCGATAGCAACAGCCGAGAATACCAAACGCATGGCGGCCGCCGCTGCACCGGACTGAAGAAGGTCATTGACATCCTTCGATACCGTGCCGCCGTTGCTGACGCCGGCAGAACCACCGACAACCAACACGGTCAGAAGGCCGACGAGAACGCATTTCCAGTAGTTGCGATTGAACGCGATTTTTGCTTTGGTTTTAAGACCGATTCTTGTCCACATACCTATGTTCTCCTCATCTAATTTTTGTCACCGAAGGTGGCTGTACCCTCATTGTAGCACAAAGCGAAGCCTTTTGCAATAGTTTTTTCACAATTCTGTAAAAAACATCAAAGAGCGCATCGGCGCGCCCCACGGTGACGCCCGGCAAAATGACCGCCCCGTCCCTATCAGGCAGTTTTTGCTTTTTCTGACGGAACAGAGCCTTCTGCCCCGTCATTCGTTTTTCTCTTCTCTGCGGTTGTTTCACCGCCGCGACCTTTTTTTCGGAAGCGGCGTTATCTCCGTCAGAACTTTGATAACTTCTTCCGTCAGTTCGCGGTTCTCAATGTCCAGTATGTAGTGGACTTTTGCGCCGTCGTAAGGAAACCCGTCCGGTGCGTCCTTCATCAGTTCCGCAAGTTCCGGGACTTTCCTGACCATGACGCAATTGTCGCAAACCGTCAGTATCGGTTTTTCCCGAACGTAAACAAGATACTCGCCGAACATTTTCTTACAGGTAACGTCATCGATTCCGTCCAGTTGGTCAAGGACGAACCGAATGTATTCTTCCGATGTGCTCATCATATCACCTTTCTTTGTTTTCTACCATTTTTCGTCTTCCGTGAAGGCTATCATCAATGAAAATCTCCGAGAAAATCCCGGTTCACGGCGAACAATTCGTCGCACATCTGCCGTATCTCCTCCAACGAACCAACGGCCGAGGACAACGGATCCATGTATACCGCATGGTATACGGCTTCCCGGCTTTTTCTCATGGAGGCCTCGATGACCAGGCTCTCGATTCTCGCCGTGGTATTGACGAGAATGGCCAGATGTTCGGGAAGCGGTCCCGCTATGGTCGTTTTCATACCCATTCTGTCCGCTACCACCGGCACCTCAACGCAGGCATCGTACGGCAGATTGGGAATCGAGCCGTGGTTCAGTACGTTTCCGTTGAAGATAAAAGGCCTCCCGTCCCCGATACGGGCATTGAAAATGTCGGCGGCATATTCGGGGCTTTTTTTGCTGTCAAATGCCGATGCAAACCAATCGTCATACTGCTTGTTCCCGTTTTTCTCTCTTTCCCTGCGAAAATTCAGAGAGGCGGCATACAGACCGGGATTCCAGTTCGTACCGTGCGTGCAGTACCTTTCAATGAGATCCGGGCGTTTTCTGAACCACGCGTTGTACTCCGAATTGTGTCCGCTGGACTCGGTGACGTAATAACCGAGTTTCAGAAACATTTCATTGCGTACCTGCTCTTTGTTCAGGTATTCCGGGTTTTCCAGCAGTTTTCGCAAACGGGGGTATAAATCCTCTCCGCGATAAGAAAGTCTGGTATAAAAGGCCTGATGATTGACCCCGAGGCAGAGATAGTCTACCTCGTCCTTCGGCACGTTCAGCCATCCGGACAGCATTTCCACGGTGTGCTGAACGCTGTGGCAAAGGCCGGTCACCTCCACGCCGGAATACTTTTGCATCGCGCCGCAAAGCATGGACATCGGGTTGGTATAGTTCAGAAATACCGCCTGCGGGCAACAATCTTCTATATCTTTACAAATATCCAGCATCAGCGGGATATTCCGCAGTGCGCGGAAAATGCCGGAAACAGACCGTGTATCGCCGATATTTATATCCACACCGTATTTCTTCGGTATGGTAATGTCGTACTGCCATACGTCAATATCGCCGTTGAACACGGTGCACAAAACACCGTCCGCACCGCGGAGAGCGGTGCGCCGGTCTGTCGTTTTCGTGATTTTGCATTTGGGTTTGTTCATTTTCCGGACAATACATCCGACAATTTCGGCAATGCTTTCGAGACGGGAAGCGTTATTGTCCATCAAGGCAAATTCGCACTCTTCAAACGCCGGGAACGTCAGAAGATCCCGAACGCAACTGCTGGTGAATTGCAGACTGCCCGCACCGATAAACGCAAACTTTTTCATACATGTACCTCTTTCGTTTTTTTCTCCATTATACATCGCCGGGCAAAAAACGGACATGTCATTTTCTGCCGACATACATGGAGAAAAATGCTGAGGATTGACAACCGGAGGCACCTCTGCTATAATTTGTTACAGCGAGATGCGAGCGGGAGGTGCAGGCATGAAATTTTACGACGGAAACCGACTGGACACAACAGAGAAAGAAAACAACGCTTTTCTGAGCATCCAAAGTTGCGGACAGCAAAACAACGAAACGGAAGGCGTGACGTTCCGGCAGAAAGGAAGAAAGGATTATTCCATCGTTTTTGTAAGAAAAGGCAAAGTTTTAGTTACATATCACGGTAAATCTTATCGTTTATCCGAAGGGAACGCGTTCTTTTATGAGCCGAACACTCCGCAATATTATTCTTTTTCCGAGCATACGGTGACCTTTTGGGTTCACTTCTCCGGAACGTCGGTTCCCGAAATTCTGGCCGTCGCAGGGCTTGCATTCGGCGTATACACGCAAAAATTTTCGGAACGGGTGGCCGGGCAATTCCGCCTTCTGACAAAAAAATTCGGTCTGCCGAGATACCGCTTTGACCTGTACGGCATTCTTCTGACGTTGTTAGCCGCCATGGCGGACGAAATTTCGGGAAGTCCGACAGCGACCAATGAGGAAATCATATGGAAAATAGCGTCCTATATCCGTGACCGCTACCATCAAAAAATTACACTCGACGAGTTGGCCGGCCTTGCAGGATATTCCAAAGGCCGCTTTTCTCATCTCTTCTTTCAGGTTACGGGAACCTCTCCCATGGCTTATCAGAAAAACATCAGGCTCTCCGAAGCCGCCGAAATGCTGTCGGTCTCTTCTGCCTCCGTCAAAGACGTCGCCGCCGCCTGCGGATTCGACGACCCGCTGTATTTTTCAAAAATCTTCAAACAAAAATTCGGCGTTTCCCCCACGGAGTATCGGACGCTGGCCGACCCGCGCTTTCAGGTCGCGACCCCTGCCGAAAAACGGGGAAAAACAAACCCGATATAACCCCCGTGAAAATGAACGCGGCATGACCGACAGCCATCGCCCCGACAAGCCCGTGGGAAAGGCAACCGCCGCCGTTCCGGCGGCGGTTGCCTTTTACCGTTGTTATTCCGCCACCCGTTCGACGGATCCCCCGTTATCCCGGAGTCTGACAAACACGGGGCGTTCTTCTCCCAGTCGGTTCGGTGTGTGATAGGTCAGATAAAGGGCATCGTCTCCCTTGAAAATCATACCGTGACCGCCGTCATTGTCCACAAGCGGCGCAAGGTGCGAAAACGCGCCTTTAATACTGCCGCCGTCAAAACGGACCATACACTCGGCGTACTTTTCCCGGATGAACGTAGACCAGAGCAAAAGAAGCGTGCCGTCCTTTGTCCGGAACAGAAACGGGCCGTCGGTGATATAGTGCACACCGGGCACGGCTTCCTCTACCCAAAAAGGAGAACTTCCCGCAAAAAGCAACACCGGGTCGCCGACGGGGTGCGTGAGATCGGCGCTCAATTCCATATAGCATATGGTGCCGTCGATAATCTGTGTGTGCTCATGGCAGAAAACAAGGTACGGCGTTTCGTTTTCCACATAAAGAGTACCGTCGAGGCACTCCCATCCCGCAGGCGTTACCGAGCTGTTGCTGTGTGGCCGGAACGGACCGAGCGGGCTCTCTGCCCGCAGCACATATGTTCCGCGAAGGCCGTCGGCGAATGTGGCGAACATATAGTATTCCCCGTTATATTTATGGACTTCCGGCGCCCAGTTGGCGCCGCTGTTCATGCCGTAGCATCCGGAATCGAAACAAGGCGTCGGTTCGCTCCAGTTTTCGAGATCCGAGGATGTGTAAACGTCAAATCCGCCCACCTTCAGCCCAAAGTCTTTCGCTCTTGTCCCGTACATATAGTACGTCCCGTTTTCATGCAGGATAAAGGGGTCTCTGATATGGATTTCATTGGTTTTCATGTTCGTTTTGTCTCCATTGATTTTCATCTTAAAGTTCGGCGGGTAACCGCCGCCTTTAGGTTACCACAGAAGGAAACGAAAGTCAAGACGTATCGGTGAAAAATCTCCCGTTACCGCGCTTTTTCCAGCGCCGCTATGTCCCCCGACTGAATGGCGGAAATAGGCCGTTTGATTTTTTCTTCGTCCCAATCCCACCACAGAAGAGACATCAGTCGTTCGATGATTTTATCGTCAAAGCGTTTGCGTATCGCTCCGGCGGGAACACCCCCGACAACGGTATAAGGCGGCACAGTTTCTATTAGAAAAAATACAAAGAATCCATATTTCGCTTGAGCGAAAAACGATGAATTGCCCGTGTTGTGGCAATCCTACTTCCAAAATCCATAACTATTGCACACAAATCGTGAAAGATGTTTTGGGTTTCGGTCCCACAACCCTAATCGCTTTCGCAACCGCATTTTACATATCTTTTCCCACCAAAACGCCGCGTAAACTAACAAGGAAGAGGTTTCCA
>CAKRWK010000067.1 GCA_934417455.1 uncultured Eubacteriales bacterium | reverse complement strand
TTGACCGTGCGGTCGGCGGCCTCGGCGTGTTTGCACGGGGTGCCCGTGCGGCGGCTGACCTCTGTTCTCTGATAGCAGAAAGAGAAGTGAAAAAGACGTACCTTTGCGTGACGGAGGTGCACACAACCGAAAGCATGCCCGCCGACGGGGAACTTCGCGATTTTCTGTACCATGACAGGCGACAGGGAAAAGCCTTTGTTGTCGACCGCATGCGCGACGGCGTGAAAGAGGCTGCACTTTCCTATCATACGCTTTCGCGTCGCGTGTATGCCGACCGTCCGCTCGACCTTTTGCGTGTCACTCTGCACACCGGACGTTTCCATCAGATCCGCGCCCAGATGGCGCATCGGCAGACGCCGCTTTTCGGGGACGGAAAGTACGGCGCACGGCTGAAGGGTGCTGTGGCGCTCTTTTCCGCGTCGCTATCCTTCTCCCTTTACGGGAGGGCATACGCCGCCGCCGTTTATCCGGATACAAACGTTTTGCCGTGGTACCTGTTTTCCGACCTTCCGAAGGAGATGTGGCTATGATAGAAAAGCGACTGACAGACGAAAAACTTTATGAAAAAAATGCTTACCTCTTTGATTTTTCCTCCACCGTCCGTGCCGTTTACAAAGACGGGGATAAAACGTCCGTTGTACTCTCTGAAACCGCCTTTTTTCCGGAGGGCGGCGGACAGATATACGACACGGGCACGTTAGACGGACTCCCCGTTGTTGCCGTGCACGAAACCGAGCGCGGTGTAGAACACACCGTTTGCGGCCCGGTTCCGTTTTTCGTCGGAGATACGGTGCGCGGACGCGTTGACGGAGAACGCCGTCTCGACCTCATGCGTTCCCACACGGCGGAACATATGCTTTCGGGCGTGATTTTCCGCCTTTTCGGCTACGACAACGTCGGATTTCACCTGTCCTGCGAAACCATGACCGTCGATACATCGGGGATTCTGACGGCGGCTGATATCGAACGCGTGGAAGATGAAGTCAACCGTGCCGTCATGCAGAATATTCCCGTAGAAATTCTGTATCTTCTCCCTGACGAAAAACATGAAATTTCTTACAGATGTAAACTTGACTTTACCGAAACCGTGCGTATTGTGCGTATCGGAGATGTGGACACCTGCGCCTGTTGCGCACCGCATGTGCACTCGACGGGAGAAATCGGATGCGTAAAAATCACGGATTCCGTCCGCTGGAAGGGCGGCATGCGCCTGACGGTCAAAGCCGGGGCGCGCGCCTTTGCCGATTACAGAACCCTCTTTTTGGAGACGTCGGACATCGGCCGTTGTCTCTCCGTTCCGAGAGAAGAAACGGCGGTAGCCGTCCGTCGTCAGGCCGAACTGCTGACATCGGAGAAGGCGACGTCGAAAAATGCCGTCGCGGAGGTTTTGTCCTTGTATTCCGATGCGTTTGTTCCGGGCGGGGACAACGCCGTCCTTGTCTTTTCCTCTGTCTTACCCACCGTCGCGCGTTCATTCGCCGAAACGGCGGCAAAAAAAGTCCGGCAAAGGCTCGTCCTTCTTTTTCCGAAGGGCGACGGATATGATTATCTGATAGCCTCCGATACGCTTCCTCTGCGGGAAGACATCCGTGCGGCCAATGCCGCACTTGCCGGCCGCGGTGGCGGTACCGACCGCATGGTACAGGGACATTTTTCCGCGACGGAGGAGTGTATCCGCGCCTATTTCAACAAAACTGAAAACATCCGTCAAAACAATACCGACCGATAAGGAGTCACCGAATGAAATGAAAATTATCAATATTATGAATTTTGTCCGCTATTGCGAGCCGAGACGGGAAGAGAACTACCGTCCCCGTCTCTTTGAAGCGACGAAGGGACAACTTGAACTCGTCAACGAAATGGGCGTTGACAATACCTTCCTTCTGCAATACGACGCGCTGTGCGACGAACATTATGTCCGCCTTTTCAAGGAGCAGGCCACCGACCGCACCGAACTCGGTCTCTGGTACGAAATCGTCGCGCCCCTGACCTATGCCTGCGGCATGCCGTACCGGAGCGAGCGCGGCTGGATGTGGGACTGGCACATCATCCCCGGTTTTTCCATGGCCTATACGAAAGACGAACGCCGCCGTATGATTGACGAGGCCATGCGCAAATTCAAAGAAGTGTTCGGATATTACCCGAGAACGGTCGCCTCGTGGGTGATTGACACATATACCTACAATTATCTTGCGGAGCACTCTGACATCGACGCCGTTGCCGTCTGCCGCGATGAAACGAATACCGACGCGTATACGCTTCTCGGCGGCTATTTCAATCAGGCCTATTACCCCTCGAAAAACAATATTTTCACCCCCGCACAGAGCGACACGCTCCGCGTGAATGTTCCCGTGTTCCGTCTGCTCGGCCCTTGCCCCATCTACAATTATGACCACCGTTTCATCGACTTTGCGGAGCCGACCGTATATACGCTCGAAACCGGGACGCCCTTAGCCACCAACCCCGATACGGTGGATTGGTTTTACAAAACATATTTCCGCAATCCCGACCTCGGTTTTTCCTATTCGCAGATCGGGCAGGAAAACAGTTTCTGCGAGTGGGATCTCGTCACGCCGCTGCGCATGCAGATTGAAAAAGCCATGGCGCTCGGGGATGTGGAATTTCAGAAAATGGGGGATACCGGCCGCGCATTCAGAAAGCGTTTCCCGGGCAAGACACCGGCGACGGCCGTCGTCGCAACCGACAACTGGGATACGGCCGACCTGCAGTCCGTGTATTACGACTGCGAAAACTACGTCGTCAATATTTTCCGCCACGGAAAAGAAACCGGCATCCGCGCCTTCTACCTCTTTGACGAACGGGTGGAAGACATCTATAATAACACGCAGTGCACCACCTTCGATGCCCTCTACGAAAATCTTCCCTTAGGTGATACCGTCTCCTGGGATCCGACCGGAAAGGAAAACGTCGGACTTGTTCTCGACGGAAATTCCGTCCCCTTTACGGCCGAAGAAACGGCACCGGGCGAACTCACCGTCACATTCGGTAATAAGTCCGTCGTCTGCCGTGAGAGCGGCGTGACCCTTGTCGGTATCGACCGCGCCACCTATGCGCCGGGAACGCCGAAGGCAGACATCCGTCCGGAAGAGAGGGGCCTTGTCTATACATACAAGGGCACGGAATATGCCCTGACCGTGCAGGGCGGCACCGTCCGTAAAACGGACAGCGGATTTGTGTTTGAAGGTGACAATATGACGCTTGTTCCGACAAAAAAGTAAGATTTCGTTGGCATACACAGTGAAAACACGCGAAAACTATCCGAAAAAAGGAGAGAAAAATACATGATAAAACTTGCCATGTTCGACACAAAACCGTACGACCGCGATTCTTTTTGCGCGCTTGCGGACCCGGACATCTCCGTCACGTATTTTGAGACGAAACTCGACCGTACCACGGCATCCCTTTCCGCTGGGTACGATGCCGTATGCGCCTTTGTCAACGACACCGTGGACAAAGACGTCATTGATATTCTTTGCAAAAACGGCGTAAAACTCGTTGCGCTCCGTTGCGCCGGTTACAATCAGGTGGACATCAAGGCTGCCTATGGCAAAATTCATGTTGTCCGTGTGCCGGCCTATTCGCCTTCCGCCATCGCCGAGCATACCATGGCGTTGCTCCTGACGTCGATACGCCGTATCCATAAGGCCTATAACCGCACAAGGGAATTTAATTTCAGCATCGTCGGTCTTGTCGGCATGGGACTTTCGGGCAAGACCGTCGGCGTTGTCGGCGCCGGTAAAATCGGGCGGGCGTTCATTGACATCTGCCGCGGCTTCGGTATGCACGTTCTGGCATATGACAAATACCCGAACGCCTCCGTTCCCGCTGAGTTTGTGTCGCTCGACGAAATTTATCGCCGTGCGGATGTGATTTCTCTTCACTGCCCGCTGACGGAGGATAATTACCATATGATTGACGGTGCCGCCATCGGAAAAATGAAAAAGGGCGTGATTCTGCTCAACACGTCCCGCGGCGGACTGATTGATTCGGAAGCGTTGATAGAAGGCATCAAGAGCAAAAAAGTCGGGGCCGCCTGCCTTGACGTATACGAGGAAGAATCCGACGTATTCTTTGCCGATAAATCCGGGCACATTCTGCAGGATGACGTGCTTGCGCGCCTGCTTTCCATGCCGAACGTGATTGTCACCTCGCATCAGGCTTTCCTGACGGAAGAAGCCCTCGGCGAAATCGCGAAAACCACATATGACAACCTGCATGCGTTCTTTGAACGCGGCGAAGCAGAAAACGAGGTGTGCTACCGTTGCGAACGGCAGGACGATTGCAGGAAAAAGGGAAAGGACAAAAAAGACCTCTGTTTTTAAAAAACGGATATACCGGATATAAAGAAAGGAAGAAGAACTCATGGACATGGACGACATTCTGTTTCAGATGGAAAACGACATGACGCAGCTCAACTCCGAACCCAAAGCGCGCATTCCCGTGGACCGGTTGATTGACACGTTGGACCGTCATTTTGCCCGAAATGACCTTGCCGGCGCCGGAAGACTTTTTTCTTATTGGCACAGGGAGGCCGAAACTCTCGGCGACAGGGAAGGCCTCCTGACCGTCTTAAACGAAGAGATGGGGTTTTACCGTCGCACGGGCGACTGCGCGGCCGCACTGGCCGCCGTGGAAGCGGGACTTTCGCTGATCGCACAACTGGGCAGGGAAGATATGCTTTCTTCCGCCACCGTGTATCTCAATGCCGCCACCACGCTCAAAGCCTTCGGAAAGGCCGGGGACGCCCTGCCACTCTATGAACGTGCAGAACGTATCTATGAGAAAAAGCTTTCGCCGACGGACGCGCTCTTCGGCGGGCTGTACAACAACCGCGCGCTGGCGTATGCCGATCTCGGTCGGTACGCCGATGCGGAAGCATCTTACCGCGCTGCGCTCTGCGTGATGGAGCGTGTACCGCACGGAGAACCCGAAGTTGCCGTTACATACGTCAACATGGCGCATCTTTTTGAGGCGGAAGGCAAGCCTGCCGCCGATATAGCCGACTGTATGGAGCGTGCTGCGAAAAAACTTTTGTCGCCCGCCATGCGGCATGATGCGAATTTTGCCTTTGTGGCGTCGAAATGTTATCCTTCCTTTGCGCATTTCGGGTATGCCGAAACGGCGGAGCGGCTTCGGGAAGTGAGTGAGCGTATCTATGCGGGGACTTGAGATTTCGCGCGCCTTTTACGAAACATACGGCAGGGACATGTTGGAGTCTTTGTTTCCCGGGCAGGTGTCCCGTATCGCCGTCGGCCTTGTCGGGGAAGGTTCGGAGTGCCTCGGCTTTGATGACGACCTGTCCCGTGACCACGATTTTTCCGCCGATTTCTGCCTTTGGATTCCCGACGGGGACGAGGCGGACTACGGTTTCCATTTAGAGCGCGCCTATGCAAAACTTCCGCGCGAGTTTATGGGCGTGTGTCGGGAACGCCTGTCGCCCGTCGGCGGGAACCGCCGCGGTGTCATGACCGTCGGACGGTTCTATGAAAAATTTCTCGGTGCTCCGACGGCGCCCGACACCCTCGGACGCTGGCTCGGCACGCCGTCCGCCATGCTGCGCACGGCCTCGAACGGTGCGGTTTTCCGCGATGACCTCGGCCTTTTTTCCGCCGTGCGCGATACGCTTCTTCGCGGCTATCCGTCGGATATACGGAAGAAAAAACTGGCGGCGCATCTCATTATGGCAGAACAGGCGGGGCAGTATAATTTTCCCCGTTCGGTGAAACGCGGCGACATCGGTGCGGCCGGCCTTTGCCGTGCGGAGTTCATCCGTCACGCCGTTTCCGTCGTGTATCTTCTGAACAATGATTATGAACCATATTATAAGTGGGCATACCGCGGCATGCGCGACCTGCCCCGCCTGTCCTCCATGGAAGACACTCTAGTCGGTCTTTCGGACCTCACGTCATCACCTGCCGATATGCGTCTCTCATGTGAAATCATCGATGACATTGCCCGTATCTTCTCGGACGTACTTCGGGAGGAAGGACTGTCCGATGTTCGGGAAAACAACCTTGCCGGACAGGCTTATGCCGTCACCGCAACCATCGCCGACGGCGTTATCCGCAATATGCATATTATGGAGGGAATATAACGGAAATGAAAATTACGCTGAATCCCGACCCGGAAATCGTCCGCATTGTCAAGGAAGGACTGAAAGCCAAAGGCGGGTATTGTCCCTGTCGCCGCGAAATCTGTGAGGATAACAAATGCATGTGCAAAGAGTTCCGCGAGCAGATAGCTGACACGAATTTTGAAGGGTATTGCCACTGCATGCTCTATTACAAATCAAAATAATTTCAGCCTGGACAAATTTTTCGGGAAAATCTATTGACAAATAAATCACGGTCTGCTATAATATTTTCTGTTACGGATGCTGGTGTGGCTCAATGGCAGAGCAGCTGATTTGTAATCAGCAGGTTGTTGGTTCGACTCCGATCACCAGCTCC
>CAKRWK010000066.1 GCA_934417455.1 uncultured Eubacteriales bacterium | reverse complement strand
GATAAAGACGACGGCCCCCTTATGATATTCTTTCATGCGCAGGGCGGCCTGCCGCACAATCATGAAGTTCCAGACGAGGTTGGTTTCAAACACGCGGCCGAATTCTTCGACGGATACGTCGAAAAATTTCATGCCGACGGCAGGGTCGGTGCCGAAACCGAGGTCAGCGGCATTCAGCACCACGGTCTGTACGGTGTACTCCGTTTTGTCAATATCGGAGAAAATTTCTTTGACGCGTTCTTCGCTACGGATGTCGAGTTCGTATCCGCGGGCAAAGGTGCCGTATGTCTTTTCGATTTCGGCGGCGGCCGCCTCGGCGCGCTCGCCCTGCCGTCCGGTGACGAACACACCGTAACCTTCCCCGGCGAAACGGGCGGCAATGGCAAATCCCGTACCGGCGCAGGCGCCGGTCACAAATACTGCTCTTTTTTTCATAAGTTGTTCCTTTCCCTGTATCAGAAATAGAAGGCGGTCTCGGGCGGACGGATGTCCGTCAGGGCGCCGGTATAGTGGCGGAGGGTATGAGGCTTATACGGATGGGCAAGGCAGGCCTCCTCGTTGATGTCGATGCCGAGGCCGGGCTTGTCGGGCACGGAGATGTACCCGTCCTTGTAAACCAGCGCCTCGTTGGTCAGGTCGCGGCGGTAGGCCACGTCGGAATACATGATTTCGAGAACAGAGAAGTTCGGGCAGCAACCGGCCAGTTGCAGTGTGGCGGCGCAAGCGACGGGGCCGGACGGATTATGCGGCGCAAAGCCGATATAGCGGCACTCCGCCTCGGCGGAGATTTTTTTGAGTTCACCGATACCGCCCGCGTGGCTGACGTCGGGCTGAATATAATCGGCGGCCATTTTGTCAAACATGTTGCGGTAGTCCCAGCGCGTATACAGCCGTTCGCCGGCGGACACCGACACGGGGGAACGGTCTTTCACCTCGCGCAGGGCGTCGAGATTGTCGGGCGGCACCGGCTCTTCAAACCACATGGGGCGGAAGGGTTCGAGTTCCTTCGCGATTTTCACCGCCGTCGGAATGTTGAAACGGCCGTGCCCTTCGATAAGCAGGTCGACCGACGGACCGACCGCCTCGCGCACCATGGAAACACAGCGGATGGCGCGGTCAAGGTCGGCGTTCGATATGTCCATAAAGGCCTTGCCGAACGGGTCCCATTTCATGGCGGTAACGCCGCGGCGCACGGCGACCTTTGCTTTTTCGGCAAACTCCTCCGGTTCCTTTGCCCCGGCAAACCAGCCGTTGACGTAAATGCGGACTCTGTCGTTGACCTTACCGCCGAGCAGTTGCCATACGGGCACGCCGAGCGACTTGCCGAGGATGTCCCACATCGCGCATTCCACCGCCGACAGTGCCGACATCAGTACGGCGCCGCCGCGCCAGTAGGCGTCGCGATAGATATGCAGAAAATGTTCCTCTATGGAGCGCGGGTCTTTTCCGAGCAGATACTCTTTGATGTGTTCGACGGCGCCGAGCAGGGCTTTTTCCTTGTACTCGAGCGTCGCTTCGCCGACGCCCGTGATGCCCTCGTCCGTATACACTTTCACAAAAACGAAGTTTGTCCGGAAGCAGTCAACAACGAATGTTTTTACATCGGTTACTTTCATTTTTTCATATTTCTTCCTTTCGGTATTTACTTTTGTGATTTTTCGTGTTATAATAATTATACTATCCCCCGGTCGGCAAGTCTATGAAAATACCGCCCGGTTTTATAAAAATCCTACCATTTGGAAGAGGGAGCCATGGAATTCTGCGAACCGAAAATCTATGCCGCAGGACTGTTTGACAGCCGACGGCGGTTTCCCGGCGTCTGCGAAACGGAAGAACGCACCGTCACGCACTACGAGGCGGAATTGTTTGCCGACGACGGTGGCGTCGCCTATATCGGCGACGCCGCCCATGACATCCGCCGCGGCCATATTCTCCTCGCCAAGCCCGGCGACGTGCGCCACAGCCGCCTGCCCTTCTCCGCCCGGTTTCTGCATTTCGACCCCGGTCATCCCGCAATGGAAGACATGCTCCGCCGTCTGCCGTCCTTTTTTGACGGCGACCTGACCGACCGTTTTCTGCCGCTGTTTCTCGCGGCGGAGGAATGCACCCGTTCGGACGACCGCGCGGCGGTCGTGCGCCGCATCCGTACCGTGGCACAACTCACGCTGGCGCTCGACGCGCTCGCGTCCCGCGCCGCCGACCGGCCGTCGGCTGTGGCGGCCGCCGTCGCTTATATGGAGGAATACTATGCCGAGGACATCGACATGGAACGGCTGGCCGACCTCTGCCACATGAGTCTGACCCACTTTCACCGCCTCTTCCGCGCCGAATACAAAACCACGCCGAACCGGTATCTGACCGGTGTCCGCCTCGGCGCGGCCAGACGTCTGCTCTCGGAGGCGACCGCCTCGCTGACGGAGGTGGCCTACCTTTGCGGTTTTTCGTCACAGGCGTATTTCACCGCCTGCTTTCACCGGCACGTCGGCCTGACGCCGACCGAATACAGAGAAAAGACGGCATATCGCCTGTAAAAACGGTCTTTCGCGGGTCTTACCACCCGGATTTCGCGAAAAATTGTAAATTTTCTCTTTCCTCTTTGTCAAAAAATTGTCATTTTTGTGCGCTTCCTGTACAATACTTTCGTAACATTCCCGACAGAGGTTTCCTATGACAGATACAGAAAACAGTAACACAAAACGCGTTGTGATTATTCCGGCCTATGAGCCGCCGTCGATATTTCCTTCCTATGCGGAAGAGTTGTCCGCCGCGGCAGTCGACGCGATTATCGTTGTCGACGACGGCAGCGGCGAGGCGGTCGCATAACGCCTCGCCGCGGTCAGGGCGGTGCCGAAATGTACCGTCCTCGTGCACGGGGTCAACCGCGGCAAAGGCGCCGCCCTGAAAACGGCCTTCACCTACGCGAAAGAACACTTTCCCGAAAATACCGTCTTTGCCACCGCCGATTCCGACGGGCAGCATACCGTGCACGACGTGCTTGCCATGTTGGACGCCGTCGAAAACGACCCGACGGGGCTGACCCTCGGCGTGCGCAATTTCGACTCACCCGACGTACCGCGGCGCAGCCGCAGCGGCAACGCCATCACCAGCACCCTTTTCCGTCTTGTGCACGGTGTGCGTCTCGACGACACGCAGACGGGACTGCGCGGATGCGCCGGCACGCTTTTGCCGTGGCTGCTCGCCGTCGGAGGCGACCGCTTCGAATATGAGATGAACATGCTGATAGATGCCGCCGGTGACGGCGTGCCGCTGCACACCGTTCCCATCGCCACCGTCTACAAAGTGGCGGAAGGAAGGTCGCATTTCCGCACGTTCACCGACTCCGTCAAAGTCATGCGCGCCGTGTTCGGGCACGTTGGGTTTTACATTCTTTCTTCCGTGCTCTCCGCGCTGACGGACGTCGTTCTATTCCTCATTTTGCAAAAATATGTTGACATTCCTGCCATTATCGGCTGTGCCGTCGCGTTGCATACGCCCATCGCCAAAGCCACGGCGCGCGTGATTTCTTCGATTGTCAACGTCACCATGAACGCAAAATATGTCTTTCACGGCAAAGGCGCTGCCTGCATTGTACGCTATTATATTCTCTGGGCGTTTCAGTTGGCCGCATCGAGCGGCGCCGTCACGCTTCTTATCGACTACTGTCGGTGGCCGTCGATGCTCGCCGTCGTGCTCGTCGACCTGACGCTCGCGCTCATCAGTTATCAAATACAGTTGCACTGGGTGTTTTGCAAACCGAAAAAAGAGAGGTAAAAGACGCATGAAAAAGAACAGGTACGGCAGATTTGCCCTCTTTTGCCGTCACACCTGCCGCATATTCTGGAAGCACTACCGTTCGGACATGCCAACCCCCGCGCGGCCGACGCTCTACATCTGCCGCCATCTGAATCTGCACGGACCGAAAACGGTGCTGGTGTTCGGCGGCGTGTGCGTGCGCCCGCTGGTGTTCCACCCGTTCTGCGACTTTGCCGAATGCCGCCGTCAGTTCGCCGATTACACCTTCTCCGTTCGGTTTCATATGCCGAAATTCATTGCAAAAATTCTCGCTTTTCTCGCGTCCCTTGTCGTCGTTCCGCTAATGAAGAGCATCGGCGCCATTCCCGTCTACCGCGGCGGCGACCGCCGTGCGGTCGGCACGATACGCACCTGTGTGCGCCGTCTCACGGAAGGAGAAAACATCGTTCTCTTTCCCGACATCGACTATACCGCCGACGAAGCGCATGCAAGCGATATTTACACCGGATTTTTCACCATTGACCGTTTCTACAAACAGAAAACGGGCGAACACGCCGACGTCGTCGTTCTGCACATCGACGAGGCCACCCGCACCCTGACGGCCTCCGACCCGATTCCCTTTGACGACAGCGACCCCGACATGAAGGAACACGCCGTCGAATACGTGAAAAAACATCTTTATCCCGGAACACCGGCCACCAAAACAGACGCCGGCATATAAAATCACCGCGCCGACCGGGGTGTCCCGGTCGGCGCGGTTGTTTATTCTTTATCGGAAAAGAGTTTCTGATTATTCCTCGGGCAGAAGCAGTCCGTAATCCCCATTCTTCTTGCGGTACACCGCCGCCGTGCGGCCGTTGTCGGCATGAACGAACAGGAAGAAGTCGTGCTCGAGAAGATTCATCTGCAAAATGGCTTCTTCGGTGCTCATAGGACGCGCCGGATACGTTTTTGTACGGACGCGGAACTCGTGCTCCTCCTCATACTCGTCGTCGTCATATTCGTCGCGCACGGTGAATGCGCCGGCGCGGACGGTTTTTTCGAGGCGGGTCGTGTGTTTGCGGATTTGCCGTTCCATGTTCTCCGCCGCACGGTCGAGCGCCGTCAGGAACGTATCGCTTTCGGCCTCGGAACGGAAGAGCGTGCCGCCGTACAAAATCGTAATTTCCATGATTTTCGTGCCTTTGCGCGTCCGACAGGTGACATATGCATCGGTTTCGTCGCCGAAGAATTTGTCGAACTTGTGCAGTTTCTTTTCGACGGCGGCTTTGAGACTGTCACGCACCGTCATCTGTTTTCCGGAAACTATGATTTTCATACTCGGTACCTTTGTCGCTTGTGCGACCCTTTCTGTCTTTGAGAAGTTTCCTTCTCTTGTTTATATTGTACCATGGATTTGTGAAAAAAACATGTGTTTTCCGCGTTTTCTACATGTACGGTTTGTAAATATTTTTTTCCGTCGCAAAAACGGGCAAAAATCGCCCGAAAAGGCAGTTTTTTCGGAAAAAGACTTGACAGACCCCCGGAAAGTATGGTAAAATACGATTGTGCGGCAGACTCACACAGGGTCTGCCGCACAATGCTCTTTTGTGCAACTTGCACAAATTTACGCCCAACTCATCGTGCCGGGCTTGGGCGCGCGGATGATGGATTCCTTGAGGAATGCCACAGCATGCGCCAGTCCTTCCTCGGGCGTCATGAGGGAATCCTCGTGCTCAATGGACATGACTTTGTCGTAGCCCGCGAGGCGGAGGGCGGAAATCATATCGCGCCAGTAGTCAAGGCCGTTGCCGTAACCGACGCTGCGGAAAATCCACGAACGGTGCGCCTCGTCGCTGTAATGCTTGGTGTCGAGCACGCCGAACTTCGCTGTGTTGTATTTGTCGATTTTCGTGTCCTTGGCATGGAAATGATAGATAGCACCGTCCAGCGCGCGGATGGCGGCTACAGGGTCGATGCCCTGCCATATCAGGTGGGACGGGTCGAAATTGGCGCCGATAACGTCGCCGACCGCAGCACGCAGGCGGAGCAGTGTTTCGGGATTATACACGCAAAAGCCCGGGTGCATTTCAAACGCAATCTTTCTGACGCCGTGGGACGCGGCGAAAGCGGCCGTTTCCTTCCAGTACGGAATCAGCACTTCGTTCCACTGGTAATCGAGCACACCGAGAAAATCGTCCGGCCATGCGCAGGTCGCCCAGTTCGGCGTTTTGTCCTCGGGCGAACCGCCGGGACAGCCGGAGAAGGTAACCACCGTATCCACGCCGATTTTTTCGGCCAGAAGCACGGCATTGACGAAATCGTCATGAAAGGCCTTGGCTTTTTCTTTGTCGGGATGGACGGGGTTGCCGTGCGCTGACAGCGCGGACACATCCATGTGATGTCTTTCAATGGTGCGGCGCCAGTCGGAAAGCGCGCGGTCGTCGTGCAGAAGCACGGCGGGGTCGGCATGGGCTTTACCGGGAAATCCGCCGCAACCGACTTCCACGGATTCGATGCCGAGCGCCTCGAAACGGTCGAGGGCCTCGTCAAAGGGCATATTGGCAAACAGATTGGTAAGTACGCCGAGTTTCATATCAATTCTCCTTTTTCGGACGGTAGAGCCGGGCATCATCGGAACCGCGTCTGCCCGGGGGTTATCCCTATTATATAAAATCTCCGTCCGATTTGCAAGAGGGACGGCGAAAACAGACAATTATTTTTTATAAAGAGCAACATTTTTATATCGGAGGCTGCCATGGA
>CAKRWK010000065.1 GCA_934417455.1 uncultured Eubacteriales bacterium | reverse complement strand
GCGCGCGTATCGCGTCCTGTTCCGCCAACACCGGTCTGAACTACGAATCCGACGCCATCGCGGCCTGCGTTATCGGCGGCGTCTCCTTTGTCGGCGGTACGGGTAAAATCAGCGGCATTGTCGTCGGCGTGTTCCTTCTGCAGATTATCTTCGTCGGCCTCAACTTTCTCTCCGTCGACCAGAACCTGCTGTATATCATCAAGGGTCTGATTATCCTTGTGGCCTGCGCCATCGACATGCGCAAATACCTCGCGAGAAAATAATTCCGGTATCGGAAAAATAAAAAAAGGAGGATGACTCATGAACGAACAGAACATGACCGAAGCACCGAAAACCGAGCAAAAAAGCGGCGGTTTATACAGAAAAGTAAACATTTCGCTGAAAACGGCCAACATTCTTGTCGCCGTCGTCGTTCTCCTGCTCATCGGCGCGCTGGTGTTCGCCGTCAGCCATCAGGGCTTCACCGTGTCCTTCGACACGGACGGCGGCACCCGCGTGGACTCCGTCATCGTCATGCACGGCGACCTGCTTTCGGACATTCCCGAACCGACCCGCGAGGGTTTCGCGTTCGCGGGATGGTACACGGACGCCGCGTGCACGTCCCCGTGGGACATGGAAACGCCCGTGACGGGCAGCATGAAACTCTACGCGAAGTGGGCGGAAAAAGAATAAGCGCGAAAGCCGGCGGTGGCATCTTCAAAACCGCCGGCTTTCTGCCTGAAAAATACCTTTTTCCGCAGTTATCTGCCTAAAATACACCGAAAATCAGGCAGATACGCATTGTTTTAGGCAGATATATCCGGATTTTCCGGCAGATTCACAAAGTCACAATTGATTTTCGGGAAAGAATATGGTATACTTTCCGAAAAAGACAAGAGGAGAGCACCGATGAACTATACCGTACTGGTGGTGGACGACGAGGAAGAACAGCGCCATGCGCTGGTGGAGCGCGTCCGGTGGGGAGAGGCCGGCTTTACCGTGGTCGGCGAGGCGGAAAACGGCGTGGAAGCGCTCGACATGGTGGAAGAGACGGAGCCCGACCTGATTCTGACGGACATCCGCATGCCCATGATTTCCGGACTGGAACTGGCGGCGCGGGTGCGCGAACTCCGCCCGGCCACGCAGATTGCCATTCTGAGCGGCTACGACAGTTTCGAGTACGCACGCGAGGCCATTGACTATAACATCATTGCCTATCTTCTGAAACCCATATCGTCGGCGGAACTGTCGGAAGAACTCCACACCATCCGGCGCAAAATGGATGAGCGACTCGGCACCGCCCTGCCCGCCCCCGACGCTGACCTGCAAAAGCAGGTAGCGCGCCTGCGCGTCGGCGAATTTCTCATGCCCCTGATGCTCGGCAGCAGCGGCGCCGTCGCAGATGAGGACGAACTTCTCCGCCGCGCCGCAGAGATAGGCATTCTCGGCGACATTGCAAAACCGCATTTCTGCGTGATGGTGACCAAATGCAAACAGTCCGACGGAACATACGCGGCCGACGACGCGCACGTCGAATTTCTCGGAAACATTCTCTCGCGCTACGTCCGCGCCGAAACTTTTTCCCTCTACGGGCGCATGGTAACCCTCGTTGTTCTGGGGGGCGACACCGCGGCGGCAAGTGCGCTTGAATTGCCCCTGCGCGAGGCGGTGCAGACGGCCAAGCGCCTGCACGGCGAACTCTGCACCGTGGGGGTCAGCCGCGAGTTTTCCTCGCTCGGCGCCGCGTCCGACGCCTATTTTCAGGCCGTAACGGCACGACGGTACACGTCGGACGGCATGGGCGAGGTGCGTTTCATCGACGACCAGGAGCACCGCGCAGACCTCGAATCGGAGCCGTCGGAACGCGTGACCGAGCAGCTCGAACAGATACTGAAAGTGGGCGACAGCGCGGCACTCTCCGACTTTATCGGCCGTCTCTACGAAAAGAGCACGCCCGAGAACGCCAACCTGACGGTGCTGGAAATCATATCGACCGTCTCGCGCGTGGTGTCCGCCGTATCGGACACGGAGGAAACGGTGCGCCTGCTCTCGGAAAATCCGCTCTTTTCCCGCCTGACCTCTTACGGCGACGAGGGCGGCATGAAAAGCGAACTTCTCACCTTCTGCGAGGGGGCGCGCGCGCTGATTCGCGGTTCGCAGAAGCGGGAAACGGAGATACTGACCGACCGCGTACTCGACATCATCGACAAACGGTACGGCGACGGCGAGTTGTCTCTCTCCCTTGTCAGCCGCGAACTCGCGGTCAGCCCGAACTACCTCTCCGCCCTTGTCAAAAAGACCAAAAAGAAGAATTTCATCACGCTCCTGACCGAGCGGCGCATGCGCGCCGCGCACGACATGCTGACCTGCACGGGCATGCGTGTGCTCGAGGTGGCAGAAAAATGCGGATACAGCGACCAGCACTATTTCAGTTACTGTTTCAAGAAATTTTACGGCGAATCGCCGAACAAAATCCGCGATGCGGGACGCGTCGACACGGTGTGACTGTTTCGCAAAATCCCTTTGAGAAAGGAGAAAATGTCGGAAAATGAAAAGAAAACACGGCAAAACCATCCGACTTTCCGTCATGACGGTGCTGTCCGTAACGGTGGCGTCTCTTGTCGCCGTTTCGATTTGCATTGCCATTTTCACGACGGTATACAGCCGCTCGCTGACAGACAGCGCGGCGGTGAACTCGGAGCAGTCGGTGGCGCAGGCCACGGCGGCCATGGAAAACCGTCTCTCCGAGATGAAGCGCAAACTGTCGGCGGTATGTGACGCGGTATACGACAGCCCGACGGCGGCCGACTTTGAAGAAAGCCTCGGCGCGCTTGTGCGCATTGAGGACGATATATTCTCCGTGGCGGTCTACGGCGAGGACGGACGGATTCTCTCCCTTGTCGGCGACGGAGTGCCGAAAGAAGCGCCGCTTTGCGACCTGTCCTTCAACCGCACGCTCTTTGAGGGAGCGGCACAGGGGTACGCCGTCTCGAAACCGCACGTCGAAACGCTCTACGAAGGCGTTTATCCGTGGGTGGTGACGGTGGCGCGGCGCACCGACCGTCCCGTCTTTCGCGACGGGGTGTATGTGGCCATCGACTTCCGCTTTTCGGAGATTGCCGAATACATGGACAAGGTCAGCATCGGCCGCCACGGCTATGCCTACATCACGGACGCGGCGGGCAACCTTGTCTACCACCCTCAACAGCAACTGATTTTCTCTCATCTGAAAGAAGAGGACCGGGCGGTGGCCGCTCTGCCCGACGGCGTACATGTGGGTGAGGACGTGATTTACTCCCTGCAGACGACCTCGGCGGGAACCTGGCGCATCGTCGGCGTCAGTTACACGGACGAATTTGCCGCCGAGCGGCGCACGCAGATTCTGCTCGGCATTGCCGTTTCCCTGCTGTGCACGGCGGTGGTGTCCGTGGCCGTTCTCTTCCTCTACTCGCGCATGGTGACGGCACCGGTGCGCGAACTCATCGGCGCCATGGCGGCCTTTGAGAACGCGGCGGAAAAATACACCTACACGGGCGGCGATGAGGCCGTGACGGAACTGCGCGTGCTGTCGGACTCCTTCCGGCACATGTCGGAGCGCATACGGCATCTGATGGAGCATGTGCGAAACGAGGAAGAGGAACTGCGCCGCACGGAACTGCGCGCCCTGCAGGCGCAAATCAACCCGCATTTCTTATACAACACACTGGACTCGATACAGTGGATGTGCGAACAGGGGAAAACGGAGGACGCGTCAAAAATGGTGGGGGCGCTGGCAAGGCTCTTCCGCATCAGCATCAGCCGCGGACACGAACTCATCCCCATCGGGGACGAATTGCGGCATGCGGAAAACTACCTTCTGATACAGAGTTACCGCTACAAAAACCAGTTTACCTACCGTTTCGACGCGGACGAGTCGTTAAAGAAATATCTTTGCAACAAAATCACGATACAGCCGCTGATTGAAAACGCCATTTACCACGGGCTTGACCGCATGGTGGACGAGGGAGAAATCGTCATATCGGTGAAGGAAGCACCCGACCGCGCGGGAGACATTCTCATCACGGTATCGGACAACGGCGTCGGCATGACGGAAGAACAGTGCCGCCGCGTTCTCGAAAAGGGACGGAGCGATTCGGGCGGCATCGGCGTGAAGAACGTCAACGACCGACTGAAAATCTATTTCGGCCCGCAGTACGGGCTGACGCTCACGAGCGTACCGGATGAGGGTACGACGGTGACGGTGCGCATTCCGAAAGTCCTCACGGAGGACGAGGTCATGAAGAGAGGAGGCGTATGAAGGACATGACGCGTATGAAGCACATGAAACGGACGAAGCGGGCGGTGTGGCTGGCCTGCCTGCTGATACTTGCCCTGTGCCTTTCGGCCTGCGCGCTCGGGCGCGAGGAAAAACTCCGCGTGGCAGTCATTGTCAAGGCAACCGACTCGGATTTCTGGCATGGCGTGAAAAGCGGCGTACAGGCGGCCGCGACGGAATACCGCGTGGACGTGACGTTTGAGGGTCCCGAAAACGAGGAGGACTACGAAACGCAGAACCGCATGATAGAAGCGGCGGTTTCGGACAGGGTGGACGTGATTGTCCTCTCAGCCATCGACTACGAAAAGTCCGTGCCGGCCGTGGACGCGGCCGTGCGCGCCGGGGTGCGCGTCATCACGATTGACAGCGACGTCGGCTCGAACCTGGTTTCTCTTTTTATCGGCACGGACAATTTCGCCGCCGGCGAGGCGGCGGCCGCCGCGGCGCTGGACGGGCGGACGGACGTGCGCATCGGTCTTGTCAATTACATGACGGACACGGAAAACGGCCGCTCCCGCGAGGACGGCTTCCGCGCCTACGTCGCGACGCACGGCGGGCAGATTGTGGGCACCGTCACGGCCGACTGCAATACGGAAAGCGCCACGGCGGCCGCCCTGTCCCTGCTTTCCGAGCACCCGGACATTGACGTCCTTGTCGGCTTCAACGAATGGATGACCCTCGGCGTCGGCGAGGCCATCCGAAAGAGCGGTAAGGCGGGCGTCGTGCGCGGCGTTGGTTTTGACACGAACGTCGTCTCCGTCGGCATGATGGAAAGCGGCGAAATGTCCGCCCTGATTGTGCAAAACCCCTTTGCCATCGGCTATCTCGGCGTCCGCTACGCCGCCGATACGAGCGCGCGCGACACGACGAAAAAGGAAGTTGTCCATACCGCCACCGCCACGGTGACAAAGGACAATCTCTTCGACGAGGATATACAGAAAATCCTGTTCCGGTTCGGTTGAATATATGCCCTGCCCGCCCGTCTGTGAACGGAAAAGTTGCGGTATCGGGAACAAAAAAGGAAAAAGGACTTGACATTTTCCGACAAAAGGTGTATAATACCAACCGAAAATGCGTGGCAAAACACAAAGCGTAAATCCGATTTTCTTCGGGTTTACGCTTTTTTTGTCCGAAAAAACAGGAGTAAAAAATGGAACAGAAAAAACAGAACAACATGGCGGTGGCACCGGTGAAAAAACTATTTTGGCGCATGGGACTGCCCATGATTGTCTCTATGGTATTGCAGGCGCTTTACAACGTGGTCGACAGTGTGTTTGTCGCCAACATGGAGGGAGCGGGCGCGCTCGCCCTTGTCTGGTGGACATTTCCTCTGTCGGAAGTGCTGACCTGCTTTGTCTGTGCCCTGTTTCTTAAGTCGGCGTGCAAAACCAAGTTGGAAACGGTCTGACGGAGTGCAAGAGACAGACCTACACCGCTCTTCCGCCCGGCAAAGAATTGCCTATCCTGCGTTTTATCCGGAAATCGCAAAAAACTATTCACTGTACCGAAAGATTTTTCTGTTTTTCGAAAAATCTTTCAGCAGCACCGGGAGAAGCAGGCATGAAAATCGCCCCCGACGGCATATGACCGTCGGGGGCGGGTTAATTTTTCGTGTGGCACGGGTTCAGAAACGGATGCCGTAATCGTCGAGGGCGCGCAGCAGGCCGTCGGCCGTTTTCGGAAAGTCGCTGCCGGCGGCGCGGGCTTTGCTCCCGTAGATGGCGAGGGTGCGGGCGGGGGCGGCCATGTCGGGCAGGACGGTGCAGAACAGGCCGGCGCGCGCGCAGAGGATTTCCGCCGTTTTATAGGTGGTTTTGTCGTTTTCACTGCCGAAATTGTAGACGCCGCCGGGCAGGTCGGCCGCGGCCGGAAGGCGCGCCGTGACGTCGCGGACATAGGTGATGCCGCGGTATTCGCGCACGGACAGGGACACGGGCCGGTGGCGGAGCGTGGAAAACAGGAGGTTGGTCAGAAATTTCGGACGCGTGGGCAGTCCGTACGACGGCAGGTCGTACATCCACGTGGCGCGCAGAAAGACGGCCGAAGGCAGGAGGTCAAGCACCCGCTCTTCCGCTTCTCTTTTATGCCGGCCGTAGATGCACGTCGGGTGCACGTCGACCGTCTCGTCAAAGGGGCCGGTGCCGGGCAGGCCGGTATAGACCTGGTCGGAGCTGAAGGCGACAAGTTTCGCGCCGACCTCCGCCGCCGCGCGCGCCAGCATGACGGGAAGTTCCACATTGGCGCGGTACGACCCGTCGGGGTCGGATTCACAGGCGGCAACGTCCGACATGGC
>CAKRWK010000064.1 GCA_934417455.1 uncultured Eubacteriales bacterium | reverse complement strand
CAGTTCCTTGAAAGGATAAGGACAATCCGGTCGGTGTGGATTGACCACGGCCGCGGCGCGCGGCAGGTCGGTATGACATTCGTGATGGTCGGTAATGACGAGATCCATGCCGAGCGAACGGGCATATTCCGTTTCCTCCGCCGCCGTAATGCCGGTATCCACCGTAATAATAAGAGATGTTCCCTGCTTTTTCAGGCCTTCGAGAGCGGCCGTATTGATGCCGTAACCGTCCGTCGCACGGTTGGGAATGTAATAATCCGCATCGGCACCGACGGAACGCAGGTACAGGCAAAGCACGGAAACCGACGTGACGCCATCCACGTCGTAATCGCCGTACACGGTAATCTTTTCGCCGTTTTTCACGGCAGAAAGAATGCGCTCTACCGCTTTGTCCATGTCTTTCATTTCAAAAGGATTGCACAGCATTTCCTTTTCCATGGTGAGAAACATGCGCATGTCCGCTTCGGTTTTGTGGCCGCGCGCGTAAAGAAGCTCGGCAACAACCGGATGCGTGCCGAGGTCGGCGGCCATCCTGGCGGCGGCCGCCTTCTCCTGCGCGGACAGTTCGGATTTGACAATCCATCGCTTTTCCGCATTTTTTTCGGAATGTGACATATATTTTTTAACCGTAGCCGAAAGGCCTATACCTTTCGCCTTCCATTTTATTAACGGAATTATCGGAGGGGCGGCGCAAAGCGCGCAAGTATGGCGAGCGCGGTATGCAAACCGTCCGCGGCGGCACTCGTGATGCCGCCGGCATAGCCGGCGCCTTCGCCGGCCGGGTAAAGATTATCGTATCCGACAGCCGTGCGTGTCCCTGCATCTCTCGGCATCCGTATCGGTGCGCTGGTGCGGGTTTCCGCACCGGAAAGCACTGCGTCTCTTGCGGAAAAACCGCGGATTTTTCTGTCAAAATCGGAAAGTGCGCCGCGGATGGCACCCGTTACGACGGGCGGAAGGTAGCGTTCGGGAGATGTCAGTCGGTAGGCCGCGCCGTTCATGTATGTGGGAAGAATCCGACGGGGTTCCGTCCCCTCGGTGCCGTCGAGAAAATCTCCGACCGTGGTCAGCGGTACGGAATAATCCGCGCCGCCAGCCGAAAAGGCGGCTTTTTCTATGGCAGACTGGTACGCTATGGCGGTTGCCGGCGTCGCACCGTAATCCTCTTTGAAAACACTGCAAACGACGGCGCAGTTGGAATTCCTGCCGTCCCGGCGATAGCGGCTCATACCGTTGACAACCACATGCCCTGCCTCACTTGTCGCCGCGACAACTTCACCTCCCGGACACATGCAAAACGTGTAGACACCGCGGATTTTTGTATTGTGAGAAAGCGCATATTCCGCATGCCCGAGTGCGGGATGCCCGGCAGCATCTCCGTACATGGCAGTATCAATGTCTTCCGCCAGGTGTTCGATACGCATGCCGACGGAAAAGGATTTCGCTTCAAAAAGGACGCCGGATTTCATCAGTGTTCCGTATGTATCCCGCGCACTGTGCCCGACGGCCAGTACCACAGCGCCGCAGGGGAGGTCTCCCCTGTCCGTATGCACGGCCGTCACACGACCGTTCTTTTCCACGGGAGAGAGAAATGTTGTATGATACATGACCTCACCGCCAAGACGCACGATTTCTTTGAGGATATTTTCGACAACGCCGGAAAGAATGTCCGTTCCGATATGGGGTTTGGCCATGTAAACAATATCGGCGGGGGCGCCGAAACGCACAAACGTACGCAGAACATAGGCTGTCAGCGGGTCGCCGATTCTCGTTATCAGTGTTCCGTCGGAAAACGTACCTGCGCCGCCGGCACCGAACTGTATGTTGGTGGATGTATCGAGTGTGCGCTCCGTAAAGAAGCGGCGGACGGCCGCCTGCCGCTGCCGGATGTCTCCGCCGCGTTCGAGCAGGACAGGAGCATATCCCTGCTCCGCCAGAAGCAGAGCGCAGAAAAGCCCGCAAGGACCTGTACCGACAATAACGGGGCGCGCGACAAGCGCTTCCGCTCCGTGTCAGACAGGAAGATCTTCATCGGGAAGAACCGCTATATCGTATTCTCCGAGTCTTTCCGCAGACGGCAAAGAAAAATCACCTTTCGCCGCTATCGTATAAACCAGTCGGATGCGGTCTTTTTTGCGCGCATCCACACTGCGGCGATATATGTAAAACTGCGGATGTCCGCCGATGCCGGCTTTTTTCAGTCGGGCGGCGGCTTGGGAAAGAGCGTTTTCCGACGGAACTCTATAATCGGTGGAAATACGATTGACAAGTAATATCATGAAATACAGCCGATCCTTCCGTATGAAGTAAAAAGAGGCGGGTGCGACCCGCCTGCTTTCATGGTATCAGAAAACCGTGGTGGAATCCCTGCAAAAGACGAATGGCGCCTTCTGCCGTCCTTCCGTCGCTTGCCTCGGCATAACGTACCATCAGCCATATCAGCACGGCCGCAAGAAGGCAGAAGAGGGCACACAGAAGCGTGCTCCATACGTTGGTTTGTTTCTTTTTCATAATAATTCACCGTTTCCCCGACGTCTCCGTCGCTTCATTGGCAATTTTTTTGAGGAGGAATGCTTTCAGCGATTCCGGTGTAAAGTCGCGCATAAGGGCACAATCATAGGCAACGGATATGGTTCCCGTTTCCTCCGACACGACGATAATGACGGCATCGCTGGTCTCACTCATGCCGATGGCAGCGCGATGTCTCGTTCCGAGGTCGGAATCGACATCCGTCCGACGCGTCAGCGGCAAAAGGCATCCGGCCGCCACGATGCGGGCATTGTCGATGACAATGGCACCGTCATGCAGGGGCGCTTTATTGAAGAAGAGGTTGCGGATGAGAAAAGAGTTGACGTCGGCGTTGATGGTAATGCCCGTCTGGAGAATTTCGTCTAGCCGCGTCGTTCTCGTCATGACAATAAGGGCGCCGGTCTTGCTGGCAGACAGTTCCTTTACGGCTACGCAGATGCTGTCGATGGCGGCCGAATACGCTCTGCGGCGTTTGGAACTCTCGCGGATACTCATGATGCCGCCGAGAGAACCGGAGCCGATTTTTTCGAGCGCGTCGCGGATTTCCGGTTGAAAAATGATAATCAGTGCCAAAGCACCGATGCGGAAAAGGCCGGAGAAGATAAAATAAACGGCTTTCAGCTCAAGAAGTCCGGAAACGAGAAGAATGATCGTACAAACGGCAATGCCGACAAGAAGGACGCCGGCTTTGCGGTTGGTGAGAAAGCGAAAAAGGAAAAAAAGAATGACGCTGAGTAACGCTATGTCCAGTGCATCCCTCCACGTAAAATGCGAGAAGGCAACACCGATATATGAAAAGAACGCAAGAAAAAGTTCACTGATTCCCTGCGATGTATGCTGAACGGCTATCATTAACATACCTCTGACGGTTTTGTATTATGGCTTTATATCCGTTTTTCAAAACGCGGCGGAAACACCGCCGCCTATATTATAACATGGTTTTCTCCAAAAAGCAATGTTTTTTTTATATTTTTTGCCCGTCCCGACACATTTCCGATTTTTTCGCATTTTTTTCGGACAGGGCTTGACAATGCGACAAAAAAGGTGTATAATTTGTCTCAAATGATACCTATGGAGGTGCTCTGGCAGAAAAGTACTGCAAATTCTGCGAACGTCTGTTCGTGTTTTACAGTGTTCCGAAACCGGAAGCGGAAGCCATGATTTCGGCCGCCTCGCCGCAGATATGCCGTTTTGAGAGGGGGGACGTCATTTACTCCCCGCAAAAATTTACCCGTCATATCGGCTTTATCGCGGAGGGGGAATGCGAAGTTCTGCATCACAGAGAAAACGCAACGGATATTCCGCTCAACACGCTTTATCCCTATGATTCCTTCGGGATTCTTTCCCTGTTTTCCGACAGACAGGATTTTCCTACGGAAATTCGGGCAGCAAAACCGACCGTCGTTCTGTTTTTTCCTCTGCAGGACGTTCTCTCGTGGATTCGGCAGTCCGAAAAGGTTTCCGTCAATCTTCTGACGTTTCTCTGCAACCGCGTCGAATTTCTCAACCGGAAAATCGGCACGCTGTCCGGCAAGGATGCCGAAAGCAAGGTGGCGGCGGAACTGACGGATATGTACCGGCGCTTCGGGGAAACCTTTACACTGAACGCGAAAAAGACGGCTGACGCCGTCGGTTGCGGACGCGCCTCGCTTTACCGTGCGCTGGATGCTTTCACGGCATCCGGATATATCGGGTATTCTAACAGAAAAATTTTAATCAAAGACCCGGACGGGCTTGAAAGGATTTCAAAATGAAAAAAATCGTATCTCTTCTCCTGCTTATCTCTCTGCTTCTCTGCTCTCTTGCGTTTGTTGCCTGCGGCACCGAAACGCCGACACCGCCGGATTCCGACTCCCGGATTTCGGACGACGGCGCCACCATTCATATCGGCGTCATGAGCGGCCCCACCGGCATGGGTATGGCGAAACTCATAAGCGACAACGGGACAGCGTCCGAAAAATATGTATTTGACATTTACACCGACCCAAAAGTCGCCATCGGCGATCTTGCGTCGGGCGACCTCGACATGGTTTGCCTGCCGACCAACACCGCCGCCGCACAGGCCAAGGCGAAAAGCGATTATATTTCCGTTCTCGTCGTCAATTGCCTCGGTTCTCTTTACATTATGTCCGATGAAAACACCGAAATCGAATCGCTTTCCGATTTAGAGGGAAAAACAATTTATACATCCGTGCCGAATTCCACGACCAAACCGATTCTTTCCTATGTTCTCGAAAAAGCGGGTGTGCATGCCACCATCGAAACGGAAGTTGACCATCCGACTCTCGTCACCCGTATGGCAGACGGTGCCGACCACGCCGCAGTCGTCGTTCTTCCGGAACCTTATGTGACAAAGGCACGCATGCAATACAGCAATTACTCGGTAGACATCAACCTTTCGACGGAGTGGAGCCGTCTTTCGGACAATGATCTTGCCATGGGGTGCATCGTTGTGCGCAATGAATTTCTCCGCGCCCACGAAGGTGCGGTGCAGCGCTTCATGACGGACTACAAAGGTTCCGTCGATTACATTGCCGCCGCGGAAAACCTGGACACGGCCGCACAGATGATTGTCGACACCGGCATTCTCGGCGCTCTTCCTCTTGCCAAAACCGCACTTTCCAATCTCTCCGGTTCCATTGTGTACCGTGACGGAAAAGCCATGAAAAACACGCTTATTTCCTTCTACAATGCCATCGGACAGGCATTGCCCGACGACGCGTTCTATTATGAAAAGAAATAAATTTGCTCTGTGGGGCATCCGTCTTCTTTCGGTTGCCTTCTGGCTTACTCTGTGGGAAATTCTGGCTGTCGCCGTCGACTTGCCTTTTGCCGTGCCGCACGTGGCCGATACCTTCTCGGCACTCTTTTCCCTCCTCGTGACATCTGCGTTCTGGGGAACGGTGGCGCACTCTCTGCTCCGCATTCTGCTCGGCCTTGCGCTCGGAATAGTTTTGGCCGTCTTGCTCGCTCTGCTCTCTTTTATCTCCCGCTTTTTCTCGGAAATGTTGCGACCGGCCATGACATTTATACGCTCCACGCCTGTCGCTTCTTTCATTCTTATTCTGTGGGTAATTGTCGGCAGGAATACCGTTCCTGCGGCCATTGCCGTTCTGATGGTACTTCCCGTCGTCTATCAAAATGTACTGGCAGGCATGCGCTCACTGGACAGAAAGCAGGCTGAGGTTCTGCAGGTTTTTCATGTGCCGACGAACAAACGGTTCCGTGTCTTTGTTCTTCCCGCACTTTCCGAGTACTTCTTTCCCGCGCTTATCACATCGGCCGGCCTTGCCTGGAAGGCCGGCATTGCGGCGGAAATTATCGCTTATACCAAAAACTCGATAGGCCGCGCCATCTGTGACGCCAAGAATGATTTTCGCGGTGCCGACATGTTTGCCTGGACACTGTGCGTCATTCTTCTGAGTCTTCTGATTGAAACCTTTTTGCAATACGTCGGAAAGAAGGTGAGACGCCGTGGCTCTGTCTCTTCGTAATGTAAAAAAATCTTATCGGAAAAGAGTCGTTCTCGATGGATTTTCCTATGAATTTCCTGACTTTGGCGTCTTTGCGCTGACGGCGCCGAGCGGCGTCGGAAAAACAACGCTTCTGCGTCTCATTGCCGGACTTGAACATGTGGATGCAGGCGAAATTTTGGGAGATACCGAACGGGTTTCCGTCTGTTTTCAAGAATATCGGTTATTCGGAAATCTGACGGCACTCGAAAATGTCGCCGTGGTTCTACCGGAAACCGAAGAAAACAAAACACAGGCGCTGTCGGTGCTTTGCGCGCTCGGTCTGACAGAAGTCGATGCCGCCCTTTACCCCGCGCAAATGTCCGGCGGAATGAAACAGCGGACGGCACTTGCCCGCGCATTCGTTTTCGACGCCCCCGTCCTTCTGCTGGATGAGCCGTGGAAAGAACTTGACCCCGCGACGGCCGGTGCCGTTATGCACCGGATAGCGGAAGAAGGAAAACGGAAGCTCGTCATTCTCGCTTTGCACTCTGAAGCGGAGGCCGCCGCATGCGGTGCCGTTCCCGTTACGCTCCGATAATTCCGATAATAGAGAATGCGGAGGGATAATTC
>CAKRWK010000063.1 GCA_934417455.1 uncultured Eubacteriales bacterium | reverse complement strand
ACGAGGCCGGTCGGCTGTCGTTTTTGTCGCAGTTCGGCGTGGAGGTAAAGAGCACTCCGGTCGAGGAGGAAACCTTCGCCGTGCCGGAAAATTTTGACCGCGTGATGATGGGGTACAACGAGATTCAGAAAGCACAGGGACTGGACATTTCCAAGTACGAAAAGAAAAAAGTCACCCGCTATACCTATGAGGTGACGAACGCCGATTATGACGGCACCGTCTATGCCAACATCATTGTCTACCGCGGGCACGTCATTGCCTGCGATGTTTCCACCGCCGATCCGAGAGGGTTTGTCAAACCGTTGACCGATTTTGCGGCACTTCGCGAACAGGCGGAGCAAAATCCGAAAAACAATTGTAATTTTGCGGCAGAAGATAAAAATGACGCATAATATGATAAAAAGAGGGGCAGCTTTGCAAAAATGCTCCTCTTTTTCTGTATTTCATTTTATTTCATCTTATAAATGCTTGACTTTTTCGCCGCCGTCTGCTATACTGGGTGTGTGTCCGGATTATACCCGGCTCTTTATTTTCGGAAAAGGAGATTTTTTATGCAGCCGATTTTTGGTGCATCGTCGTCTGACATCATCCTTTCTTGCAAAGATTTGACGAAAAATTACGGCAGAACAGTTGCCCTGCGCGGCATTACGTTAGACATTCCAGCCGGAAAAATTATCGGCCTTCTCGGGCCGAACGGTTCCGGCAAAACGACTTTTATTAAAATCGTGGCCGGTCTTCTGCAGGCCGACGGCGGCACGGTGACGGTGGACGGCATGCCGATAGGCGCCGATACCAAAGCGCGCGTGGCCTATCTGCCGGAGCGTAACAGCATTCCGGACTATATGACCGTCGGGGATGCCGTGGATTATTACGCCGATTTCTTCCCGGATTTTGACCGTGCTCGCGCCATGTCCATGCTTTCCGACCTCGGTGTCGAACCTGCCTACTATATTCGTGCTCTGTCCAAGGGAACCAAAGAAAAAGTTCAACTCGTCATGGTGATGGCGCGTCGCGCAAGGCTCTACCTGCTTGACGAACCCATCAGCGGTGTGGACCCCGCGGCGAGGGATTATATCATCGACACCATTCTTCAGAATTATTCCCCCACATCGTCCGTCATTATCTCCACGCATCTGATTGCCGATATTGAGTCCGTTATGCACGGGTTCGTTCTGATTCGCGACGGAAGAATCCGTTCGGCGGGCACACCGCGCGGCCTTCTCGAACAGACGGGAAAGAGCGTGGATGCCTATTTCAGAGAGGTGTTCAGATGTTAAGCAAATTTTTGAAATATGAAAGTCGCGCCCTTTGGCGTACGTTGATGCCCCTGATGATTGCCGCCGTTTCCTGCGGCACGGCCGCCGGCCTTATCAACCGTTTCATGCTTGCCGTTTCCGTGGAGCGTCCCGTCTTTTCTCTGACGCTTTTCAGCGTTTATTCCATTGCCATGGCCGCTGTTTACGTCCTTTGCATTATCGGTATCGGCCTCATTCTGTATCGCTATTACCGGTCCGTTTTTACCGACGAAGGGTATCTCACCATGGTTATTCCGACCGAACCTTCCGGTATCTTCTCCTGCAAACTTCTCGCAGGCGGGCTCTGGGCGCTGATTGTTCTTGCTGTGCTCGGTGTGTCGCTGTTTCTAGCCTCTCTTCCGATGATAATTTCGGCATTGATTCACGGCGGTGTACCTGCGATTGACACGTTTCTTCCCGACCTGATGGAGTCCGGCGTCAATGTGGTTTTGTACATCGTCGACCGTGCGGTCAACGCCGTCATGACGTGGATTCTTCTGTATACCGCTGTCAACCTCGGTTCCGTTTGCTTCCGCCGCCAGAAACTGTTCGGCGCGCTTCTGTTCATTCTGCTTCTTTGGCTTGCCAAAACCGTTGTCGAATCTCTCGTTTCCGCTTTTATTCCTGCCGGCGTGGCAGGGAACATCTACTACATCGGAGAAATTCTGTTTGCCGCCGCCGTCGGCGTCAGTCTGTATTTCCTCTCCGTCCGTCTGCTTTCCACCCGTTTCAATATCGAGTAAGTGAGTTTTTATGTCATCCATCCGACTGTCTGACCATTTTACCTATCGAAGAATCCTTCGCTTTTGTCTGTCTCCCATCTGCATGATGGTTTTCACGTCCGTTTACGGCGTTGTTGACGGCCTGTTCGTTTCCAACTTTGTCGGTAAAATTCCGTTCGCCGCCATCAACCTCGTCATGCCGTTCATTATGATTCTCGGCGGAGTCGGCTTTATGATTGCCGCCGGCGGCAGTGCGCTCGTCTCGCAAACGCTCGGGGAAGGCGACCGTGACCGCGCCGAACGGTATTTTACCATGATGGTGCAACTGACCGTTGTATGCGGCCTTGTCCTCGGCGGTCTCGGTATTCTTTTCATGCCGCAGATTTCGCGCCTTCTCGGAGCCACCGATCTCATGCTCTCCGACTGCGTGCTGTACGGCCGCACGGTTCTCGCCTTCAACGTTGCCTTTATGCTTCAGAACGTCTTTCAGGTGTTTTTCGTCACGGCGGAACGCCCGAAACTCGGCCTCTATGCCACACTGGCTGCCGGTTTTACCAATATGGGGCTTGACGCGCTCTTCGTCGCCGTATTCCGGTGGGGCGTGGCCGGTGCTGCGGTAGCCACAGGCATCAGCCAGTGTATCGGCGGAATCCTGCCGCTGTTCTATTTTCTTTCGTCGAAAAACGGAAGTCTCCTTCGCCTTCGGCGCACCTGTCCCGAAGGTCGCGTTCTGCTCCGTGCTTGTACCAACGGTTCGTCCGAACTTATGAGCAATATTTCCTCTTCCGTTGTCAGCATGGTCTATAATTTCCAACTTCTTGCGTATGCCGGAGAAAACGGCGTAGCCGCCTACGGCGTTCTCATGTACATTCAGTTTATTTTCGTCGCCATCTTTATCGGGTATACCATCGGTGCGTCGCCTGTTGTCGGTTACCATTACGGCGCGGAAAATCAAGACGAACTAAAAAATATCTTTCACAAAAGCATCCGTCTGATGATAGTTTTCGGACTTCTGATGACGGCCGCCGCCGAACTTCTCTCCCGTCCGCTCGCGCATCTTTTCGTCGGGTACGACAGGGAATTGTTTGACATGACGGTGCATGCCTTCCGCATTTTTTCCTTTGCTTTTCTGCTTTGCGGAATCAACATTTTTGCCTCGTCGTTTTTCACCGCCCTCGGCAACGGCGCCGTGTCCGCCGCCATTTCTTTCCTTCGGACGCTCGTCTTTCAGATGCTCACCGTTCTTCTTTTGCCGCTTATCCTCGGCCTTGACGGCGTCTGGTGGTCGGTCGCCGTCGCGGAAGTCATTGCCTTCGGCATCAGCCTCTTTTTCCTTCTGCGCAAACGGCACGTGTACCATTACGTGTAACCCATTCCGCCATATAAAAAAGGCGTTGCTTCCGTTTCCGAAGCAACGCCTTTTTGCCAACACTTGTTGTCGCTTATTTGCCTGGCATACTGTTGCCATTTTCATGTCTGCTTCCTGACGGGCTTTTTTTGGTACATAAAAAACACGGTATAATAGAGGGCATTGGGCTCTGCCCGATGTTTCCGAAAATGAAGGAGAGATAAAATGAGTGAAGAAAAAAACGTACCGGATAAAAATGAAGAAGAATGGACGGAAGAAGTCAACTTTAACAAGTATTCTCAACATCGGTGGACAAAAAGGATACGTCAACCCCGTTTTTGCCTGCAAGACCCGAATTTTACCCGCGCCGTGCACATTGTTCGGGCGGCAAAAGAAAATTCCGTTCCGCTCCTGAAAAAAGAACTGGGCTTTGACACCGAAAAAGCGGAACGGTTTGTTCGGACGATGCGCTCTTTGAACATTATTCGGCCGAGTGGCGAAGAAAAAGAGAAGAGCATGACGAAAGACGAAATCAACCGACGGTTGGATATTCTGCGAAGTACCCGGGAAAACGGCAAAAGTTTCAGTATCCTGCGTCCCAAATTTGCCATGTGCTATTCTACTCCACCCCCGGGGACGGAGGAAGAAGAGGATGTATCGGTTGTTTCATGCAAATGTCCGGTCTGCGGAGAAACGTTTGAAGTGACAGACAACATGTATACCGCTTATGAGAATTTGGTTGCCGATTTTCTCTCTTTGGGTATGGATGCGAAGTTGATTTATCGTTGCCCGGAGTGTGAGAATGATGAGAACCAGCGTTGCGAAATTCATGTCAAAGCGCCGGAGGAAACGGAATGGCACGTCAGTTTTCCCGTCGAGGCGGAACTTGCGGACTTAAAACAGCGTGTTTCTTTTGCGGAGTATCGTCTGGTGTTGGATTTTCTGGCGTTTCCCGAGAGAAAAAGTCGGCCGGGGAGCAAACAAAAAGAATTGTCATACAATGAATTGTCTTTTGCGTTTGATTTTTCCCGTGACTATGCTGTAGAAAGTGTTTTTGTGAAAACACAAGCAGACCTTGCTCTGAAAAAAGTACTCGGAACGAACATTGTTTATGATATAAACGAAGTCAGACAAAACCTGCGGGCGCTGTTTGATATGCACTTGGAATTTATGCTTGCCGGTGTGCAGGCATATCGTGAACGTATAAGCAATACATATACCATAGAGGAATACTTAAATTTTGCATTACGAATACAAAAAAACATGTGGATTTTTCCCGAGTGGACGGACCGCAGAGAGGATTCGGAATGACATTACCGCAGACAATGGTAGCGGAGTTGACCTATCGCTGCAATCATCGTTGCATATTTTGCAGTTGCCCATGGGAACAGACCCCGCAGATGAAAGAAACAGAACTGACGGCCGACGAATGGGCGGACGTTTTCCGCACGGTGAAATCGTACGGCGTCAGACACATTACCTTTTCGGGAGGAGAGGCTGTTCTGCGCGAAGACCTGTTTCGCATTCTTGACGTTGCAGCAGACCTCGGCTTTACGCTTGGCCTCATTTCCAACGGAAGAAATGCCGATGACGAATTTCTGTCAAAAATAGAAAAATATCACCTCTTGCTCAGCATCAGTGTTCCCGGAATTGAGACGTTTGCCGCGACGACGGGGGTGGATAACGTCGGACACGTTCTCGGAATTTTCGACCGTTGTCGGGAACGCGGTATACAAACCGTTGCCAATATCACTGTGACAAAGATAAATATCGGTGAGTTGCGCGAGAATATTGCCTTGCCGCTTCTGCACGGTGCGTCCCATGTGCTCCTGAACCGATTTCTTCCCGGCGGGCGTGGGCTTGAAAACACCGAATATCTTCTGTCCGTGGACGAGATGAACCGTATGTTCGACATCGCGGAGGACGTTTTATCACGCGCCGGTGTATACGGACATATCGGAACGGAACTTCCGTATTGCGTGATCCGGCAACCGGAAAAATACAAATACCTGAACATCGCATCGCTTTGTTCCGCCGCCAAAGGCTTCTTTGTCATTGACCCGAGCGGTTATGTGAAAGTCTGTAATCACAGTCCCGAGCGCCTCTGTCGTTTCACCGACATCGGACAGTTGCCTGAAAATCCGTATTGGCAACGGTTTGTCAGGCGGGAATACATTCCGGCGGAATGTCGGGCGTGCGGATATTCGCATAAAAAGTGTGACGGCGGTTGCCGCGAGGCGGCGCATGTCTGTTTCGGCAGTGCGGATGCACCCGATCCGTGCTTCGGGCAGCATATGTCGGTCGTGCCTCGTCGGGACTGCCACTATTGAAAAAGGACGTGGCGGAAACCAAAAGGACGTGGTAAAAACCACGTCCTTTTCTTGGTTGTAAACCTTATTTCTTGAGTTCGGGACCTGCCGCCACGAGCGCACGGCCGGCCTCGGGGGTAGTGTATTTCTCGAAGTTCTTGATGAATCTCGAAGCAAGGTCTTCCGCTTTCTTGTCCCATGCGGACTTGTCGGCATAGGTGTCGCGCGGGTCGAGAATGCCGGTGTCCACGCCGGGAAGTTCGGTCGGCACTTCAAAGTTGAAGTACGGAATCTTCTTGGTCGGCACCTTGTTGATGTCGCCGCTCAGGATGGCGTCGATGATACCGCGGGTGTCTTTGATGGAGATACGCTTGCCCGTGCCGTTCCAGCCGGTGTTGACCAGGTAAGCCTTGGCGCCGCTCTTCTGCATTTTCTTGACGAGTTCTTCCGCGTATTTCGTCGGATGAAGTTCCAGGAAGGCCTGACCGAAGCAGGCAGAGAAGGTGGGGGTCGGTTCGGTGATGCCGCGTTCCGTGCCGGCGAGTTTGGCGGTGAAGCCGGACAGGAAGTAGTACTGCGTCTGTTCGGGCGTCAGAATGGAAACCGGAGGCAGAACGCCGAAGGCGTCAGCCGACAGGAAGATGACATTCTTGGCAGCCGGTGCGGACGATACCGGGCGTACAATGTTCTTGATGTGGTTGATGGGGTAAGAAACACGGGTGTTTTCCGTGACGCTCTTGTCGGCAAAGTCAATCTTACCGTCCTTGTCGAGCGTGACGTTTTCGAGAAGCGCGTTGCGCTTGATGGCGTTGTAGATGTCCGGCTCGGACTCTTTGTCAAGGTTGATAACCTTGGCGTAGCAGCCGCCCTCAAAGTTGAACACGCCGTTGTCGTCCCAGCCGTGCTCGTCGTCGCCGATCAGGAGACGTTTCGGGTCGGTGGACAGGG
>CAKRWK010000062.1 GCA_934417455.1 uncultured Eubacteriales bacterium | reverse complement strand
CGGCCGGGTTGTGAATATGGTCAAGATAATTCATTGGACGGTCACGTTCCTTTCTTTGCACAGGCAATCGGAGATTCTCCGTTGATTTTGAAATACGCGCGATAAAAGGCGGAATAATCGCCGAATCCGACGCGGTAGGCGGCGGCGGACGCCGCCTCCCCCGCCTCTATCAGTTGCTTTGCGTACATGACGCGTTTATGCGTGATGTACCCGTGTACGGACACACCGTGCCGTTTGCGGAAGGCGCGGCAAAGGTAATACTTGCTCACGAAAAAGCGACGCGCGAGAGCGTCGAGGGAAATATCCTTATCGAGGTTTTCGTTGATGTACCGGAGCACGCGGACGGCAAGTTCCTCCCCGTCGGGAGAGAGCCGGGAGGCGTCCGCCGTGGAAAGAAGAACAATGATTTCGGACAAAAGGGCTTCTATATAGACATCCCGTTTATCCGTCGGAATCCGGTCTGCCGCTTCCATGCGCGCAAAGACGGACATCAGCGTATGTGAGGTGGCGGTGGCGGGATAAAACAGACTGCCCTTTTCGTCCCCATGCGCCTCCATGGCGGAGAGAAACGCGGCGGCGGAAGGAATGACGGATGAGGCCGGAAAGTGGATGACATATCGTTCGTACGGCACGCGACCCGACACGGTCACCGAATGGTATTCCGTCGGGCGGAAGAGCATGAGCGTACCGGGACAAAGCAGATACTCGCTGCCCTCGACAAGGTACCGGCCTTCCCCGCCTACCACGAAGAGAATTTCATAGGTACTGTGGCAGTGGCGTATATTCAGTTTTTCTTCCGGAGCGACGCTGTCCGTTTCGTGCGAAAAATACACGTCGGCGCTTCTCCATCGGTTGACCGTATGCAAAAATCTCCGCCTCCCGTCCGCAAAAACATTTCTCATTTATTATCTTATCACACCCGGTCAATTTTTGCAATAGTTTTTGCAAGAGAGACAATGATTTTTTTCTTGCGCCCCATGTTTTGTTGTGCTACAATGGAAACAAAGAAGCAAAAATTCCCCGAAAACGCGAAAAAAGCACAAAGAGAGGAACAGACATGAAACTCGGCGCACAGTTTTACACATTGCGAAAAAGGACGCAGACAAAAGAGGGACTGGAAGAATGTTTCCGCGCGATGTCGGCCATCGGATATGAGGCGGCGCAGATATCGGCCATCGGCCCCGTCGCCCCGGAGGACATCCGCGACATGGCGGAAAAATACGCTCTTCCCGTCACCTGCACGCATTCGCCCTACGACCGCATCATCGGCGACACGGAAAAACTGATAGAGGAACACAAAATTTACGGTTGCCCCGTGATAGGTCTCGGAAGTATGCCGGGATCATACATCTCCTCGGCGGAGGGCGTTCGGGCATTTATTGCGGAAAGCCGCGAAGCGGCCAAAAAAATCCGCGCGGCCGGACTTCGGTTCGCCTATCACAATCATTACAAAGAGTTTTCCGACGTCGGCGGCACGGATATTTTCGATATTCTCTTTTCGGAATTTCCCGAGTTGGATTTCATTGCCGACGTCTACTGGATGGCATACGCCGGGCGCGACCCGCTGACCTACATCCGCCGCATCGGCAGAGAACGCATGACAAACATCCATTTCAAAGATATGAAGAGCCTGCCGAAAGGCGACATCTGCCCCTGCGGCGCGGGTGTGCTCGACTTTGCCGCCATGGCACGCGTATGCGAGGAAGAAGGCATCGAAACCGCGCTTGTGGAACAGGATAATGCACCTGAACTCGGAGATGAATTCGAGCAGATGAAATTCAGTTATGAACACCTTCGCCCCCTGATAAAACGCAAATAATGCAAAGGAGACTATACAAAAATGGCTTCATTTATTCTTTCCGCATTTGCCGACGAGGCATCCCCGACGATAGAGGGGCAGATAGCGGCGTTACAAAGAAATCACATTTCACTGATAGAGCCGCGTTCTGTTAACGGACGGAATATTCTCGACTTTTCGGAGGCCGAACTTGCTGACATAAAGGCGAAATTCGACGCGGCGGGCATCCGTGTCGGTTCGCTCGGTTCCCCCATCGGAAAATACCCGGCCGAAAAGCCCTTTGACGTACATCTTGCGGCGTTTCTTCGTGCGCTGCGTGCCTGCCAAATTCTCGGTACGGACAGAATGCGCATATTCGGATTTTATGCCGAAAGAGAGCGTCGCGCCGCTCTGCGGGAGGAAATTCTCCGCCGCCTGCGGGTGTTTCTCCGCGAGGCGAAGGCGGCGGGAATAACGCTCTGTCTCGAAAACGAAGCGGACGTTTACGGCGAGAGGCCGGAAGAGATGCGCGACCTGCTCACCTCCCTGCCGGATCTTTACGGCATCTACGACCCCGCCAATTACATACGGACGGGAGAGGACGTGAAAGCGGGGCTGGAAGCGACCTTACAACGCTTCGGCTACATGCATGTCAAGGATGCGCGCTACGCGAACGGCGACATCGTTCCCGCCGCGATGGGCGACGGCGACATCGACGGTGCGCTCTCCTCCATCGACCGATATACGGACGACGTTGTTATGCTGACGGTGGAACCGCATCTGCACATTTTCGATGCGTACACGAGCATTGACAGAAAAGAACTGAAAAGCGGTATGATATTCCCAAGCGGAGACGCTGCCTTTGACGTCGCTGTCAGTGCTCTGAAAGACGCACTGAAGAATGGCCTCATATACAGAGAAGGAGAGGATTACATATGGAGAAGGTGAGATTCGGCATTGTCGGTTGCGGCAACATGGGCACCACCCATGCGAAAAATCTTTCCGACGGAAAAATCGAACACGGTGTACTGACCGCCCTGTGCGACATCAATCCGGAGAAACTGGACCGCATGCGTGCCGTGTACGGCGACAGCGTACATTACTTTGATACGGCGGAAAAAATGTTCTCGTCGGGAACGGTGGACGTCGTGATGATTTGCGTGCCGCACTATGACCACCCCGCCCTTGCCATTTCGGCCATGGATCACCACCTGCACTGCATCGTGGAAAAACCGGCGGGTGTATACGCAAAGCAGGTAAAGGAAATGCTCCGCCGCGCCGAGCACGCGGACACCCTGCTCGGGATTATGTTCAACCAGAGAACCAATCCGGTTTTCAAAAAGATGCGACAGATGATAAAGGATGGAGAACTCGGCCGTATCAAACGGCTGAACTGGATTATCACGGACTGGTACCGCACGCAGGAGTATTATGACAGCGGTTCGTGGCGCGCCACATGGGCGGGCGAAGGCGGCGGTGTCCTGCTCAACCAGTCGCCGCATCAACTCGACCTCTTTCAGTGGATTCCCGGCATGTCCCCCACGCGAGTCCGTGCGTTCTGCCATTTCGGCAAATGGCACGATATTGAGGTGGAAGACGACGTGACCTGCTATCTTGAATATCCGAACGGTGCGACGGGCACCTTTATCACCACAACGGCCGACGCACCGGGCACCAACCGTTTTGAAGTGACGGGCTCGAAGGGCACACTGATTTTCGATAACGGAAAACTGTATTTCAGAAAGCTTCTTCTTGACGAGCGGGAATACTGCTTTGCGACAAACACGTCCTTTTCCAAACCGCCGATGGAAGAGACGGTGGAAATCAAAGCGGAAGGCGACAATCCCCAACACGTCGGCATTTGCAACAACGTAGCCAATGCCATTCTCGGACTTGAACCTCTGTATGCGCCCGCATCGGACGGACTGCTCGGCGTTGAACTGGCAAATGCCATGCTTTTGTCGTCATTTATTGACAAAACCGTGGATTTCCCGGTAGACGAAGACGTTTTTCTCTCGGAACTTGAAAAGCGGATTGCCGTATCGCGTCCGCACAAAGTCAAAAAAGAAAAAGTGACGGCGGTCTGATAAAAATGAAAACGAAAAAGAAAAAAGTCGCCCTTGTGGGGTGCGGCCATATCAGCGCGCTGCACCTGTCGGCACTCGCGTCACGGGAGGATGTATATATCGCCGCTCTCTGCGACACCGACGCGAAAAAAGCACGGACGGCGGCCGTGACATATGCGCCGTCGGCCGCGCTGTACACGGACTTCAAGACCATGATAGACGAGGTGCGTCCGTACGCTTTGCACATCTGCACGCCGCATTATCTGCATGCACCGATGGCAATTTATGCGCTACATTGCGGCGTGAATGTATTTCTCGAAAAACCGCTCGCCGTGACGGCCGCGGAAGCGGATGCGCTGATCGCCGCGGAAAAGGAAAGCACTGCCCGTCTTTGCGTGTGCTTTCAGAACCGGGAAAACCCGACGACGAAAGAAGCGCACCGACTGGCCGAGGAGGACGGCGGCGTGAAGGCCGCTTACGCGTCCGTATTCTGGCACCGTGACGAGGCGTACTACAAAAGCGGGGACTGGCGCGGAAAATATGCGACGGAGGGCGGCGGCGTGATGATAAACCAAGCCATTCACACGCTGGATTTGCTCTGCGAATTTTTCGGCGAACCGACCGAAGTCACGGCCACAACGGCCAATCATCATCTGCGGGGCATCATCGAGGTGGAGGACACCTGTGAGGGCATTATCCGCTTTGCGGGTGGCAAACAGGCAAATTTCTATGCCACCACCGCCGGCGCGGGCGCGGATGCAACGGACATTCTTCTGATGACGGAACACGAAAAAATCCGTCTTGAATCTCCCTACCTTTACGTCTGCGGTCGACCGGCCGAAATCGAAGTCGGAACGAGCGCAGGTTGCGCACTGAAAGAATGCTACGGCGGCGGACATAAAACGCTGATTGACCTTTTCTACCAGGCACTGGCAGACGGCACTCCCATGCCCGTGACGGCGGAAAGCGCCAAACGCTCGCTTGATATTCTTCTGGCCGCCTACCGCTCGGACGGCGAACCCGTATCACTGAAATAAAGGAGAAACCGACAGATGAAAATGACATTCCGCCATTACGGAGAATCCGACCCTGTTACGCTTTCCGATATACGGCAGATTCCTGCCGTGACAGGCGTTGTCACGGCTCTCTACGGCATTCCCGTCGGCGATGTCTGGCCGACGGAGGACATCCTCGCCGCGAAGCGTCGCTGCGGGGTGGCCGGCCTTTCCATGGAGGTTATTGAAAGCGTGCCCGTGCACGAGGACATCAAACGCGGTGAAAAGACCCGCGAAAAACTGACGGAAAATTATATACAGACTATACGCAATCTCGCGGCGACCGGCGTAAAGGTAATCTGTTACAATTTCATGCCTGTCTTTGACTGGGTGCGCACCGACCTGCATTTTTCCCTGCCCGACGGCGGTACGGCGCTGGCATACGACAGCGGACGGCTGGCCGCCCTTGACCCGAAAACGCTTTCCCTGCCCGGATGGGACGAAAGCTACACCAAAGAAGAACTCGCCGGGCTTCTCGGACGGTATGAAGGCATGACGGAAGACGACTTGTTTGAAAACATGGTGTGGTTCCTTGAAAAACTCATGCCCGCATGCGAAGAATGCGATATACGTATGGCCGTACACCCGGATGACCCACCGTGGCCGCTGTTCGGCCTGCCCCGCATCGTATCGACGGAAAAACAGATAGACAGACTCCTGTCGACCGTGAACAATCCTTATAACGGACTGACGTTCTGCACCGGCTCTCTCGGGGCCGGACGGATAAACAACCTTGTTTCCATGGCGGAAAAATACGCACGCATGGGACGTATTCACTTTGTGCACGCCCGCAACATCCGCTACGACGGCGACGGCATGTCTTTCCACGAATGTCCCCATCCGACCGACTGCGGTTCCCTTGACATATACGGCATTCTCCGCGCCCTGCACGACGGCGGATTTGACGGATACATCCGCCCCGACCACGGCAGAAACATCTGGGGCGAGAAAGGACGGCCGGGATACGGGCTGTACGACCGTGCTCTCGGCGCCATGTACCTATCCGGACTATGGGAAGGTATCGTCAAAACGAAAAAAACACACAATTTGTAAAGAGAAGATTGCAGAAAATGACAAACTTAACAAACAATTCAGACTATATGGGAAAGGTAGTCGTCATCACGGGAGCAGGCGGCGTTCTTTGCTCTGCCTTTGCCAAAGCACTGGCCGCGCTGGGCGCGAAAGTTGTGCTTCTTGACATCAATGAAGAAGCGGTACGCACCGTGGCGGAAGAAATCAGGGCGGCCGGCGGAACGGCGCTTCCTGTGAAGGCGGATTGCCTTGACAAAGAAAGTCTCCTGTGCGCAAAAGAACTCATGGATACTTTGTTCGGCGCATGTGACATTCTCATCAACGGCGCCGGCGGCAACAGTCCGAGAGCAACTACAGAAAACGAGTTTTTCGACCCCGACACGGCCCCAGAAAACGGCGACTTCTTTTCCCTCTCGCCCGACGGGTTCCGCTTTGTTTTCGACCTCAACGTCACAGCCGCGTTTCTCACCACGCAGGTGTTTGCGCGGGACATGGCAACGAACGGGCGCGGCGGCAATATTCTCAACATTTCCTCGATGAACGCATACCGTCCTCTGACGAAAATTCCCGCTTACAGCGCGGCCAAGGCGGCCGTATCCAATTTCACGGCATGGCTCGCCGTGCACTTCGCGTCGTGCGGCATCCGCGTCAATGCCATAGCGCCCGGTTTCTTTGTGACGGGACAGAACCGCGCGCTTCTCTTCCGCGAGGACGGAGCGCCGACGCCGCGCACGGAGAAAATTCTCCGCGCCACGCCGATGGGACGGTTTGGGGAACCAGAGGAAC
>CAKRWK010000061.1 GCA_934417455.1 uncultured Eubacteriales bacterium | reverse complement strand
TGGAAACCTCTTCCTTGTTAGTTTACGCGGCGTTTTGGTGGGAAAAGATATGTAAAATGCGGTTGCGAAAGCGATTAAAGTTTTGGTAGCCGTAAGCATTTCGCTTCAGGACTTTAATTTTGTTGTTGTAGCCTTCGGTAAAGCCATTGGTAAACGGAGCGGACAAAGAGTTGAAAATGCCGTCTTTCCAGTGGAAATATGTACGAACACATCGTCTGAAGGGTTGCAGAGCGGAAGTGTCGACGGAATTCAGTCATGTCAGAAATTCTTTCTTCAGAAGCGTAGGATTTTCGGTATCTAAAACTCTGAAAAACCACTCTTTCGAAGCATGCGCTTCGCAGAGTTCGGCGGAGTACCATAGCGTAATATTTACCGCTTGCTTTTGTTCGGAATTTCAAAGTATCAAATCTCTTTATCAGCAAAGATCTGGAACGCTTGAAATATTTTCTCATCTCCGGTTTCAGATGTTTCTGCACTTCTTTTCGTATTGCTTCAAAAGCCCAGACGGTTTGCCTGACCCGGTGGTACTTGTCCACAAGAAAAGTTTCGTTGCGGAAGAAGCTCCCCGCAATTTCACGATAAGTCGCTCACATATCACTGACAAAATATTTCACATGACTACGGTCTGTTTCCTTGAAATAACGGTTCAGATAGCTTTCTTTACGCTCGGGCAGGATATCCAAAACTCTTTTGTTTTCGGGATCGCAAAGAACATACAGTTCTATAACAACGAACGTATCCAACTCAAAATAAAACTGACACCACTCGAAATGCGATGTCAGTTCATTACTTAAAATTTAATATTGTCTACCATTCAGGCTGTTTTTGTACTGTCCGCACAATTTGGGGCAGTTCATAGCGAGTTTGACTCTTGGTATTATCAAAGTTTTCAGCGACAATTTTTCCCGTTTACTTCGGCTTTTAACTGTGCTGCAACGGCAAAGACGAAAGGCAAAAAAACGGAGTGGTATCTTATTGTTATGTCTATTGAAAAAACTGTTATACGGTCTTTCATAGCAAGCACCTGTTTTTGAGCATAAAAAAGCCGAGCGATTAAACGCCCGGCAGTTTTTTCATTTTGCCGTCCAAATCGACTTTTATGCCGAAATATTCGTTAGAAAAGAATAATACGAACTCCGGTTTTGTTTCAGGGTTCGTATTATTCCCTTTTGGCGGAGAAGGAGAGATTTGAACTCTCGCACCGGTATAGCCGGTCTACACCCTTAGCAGGGGCGCCTCTTCGACCTCTTGAGTACTTCTCCACAGACGGTCGCTCAAAAGTGCCATTCCAAAGGCAACGTATGATGACTTACCCAATCATTATAGCAACTTATCCGCCATTTGTCAAGGCTTTTTGCAAAATATTTCAAATTAAAATTCTTCGGGACAAACTTTCCCTGTCCGGGGTATTCTCTGTCGGTGTAAGAAAAGCTTTTCCTTATTTTTGTTTATCTTTGACACGTGAAACGCTCATGTGGGAATGTGCTTTTTATCATCATTGGTTTTCACTTTTATATTAATTGCATATTTACCGCAATCTTTGTTTTTCACCATTTTTCGACGTTTTCCGGCGATGATAAGAAAAACATTGACAAGCAAAGAAAAACGTGGTATACTTTATCCAAATAAAGAGAATGGCGCCGAAAAGCGCACGGAAAGGAACCGAAAAAAATGAAATTCAACGATATGCCGTATGAGCGGCCGGACATGGAAGCCGCGAAAACCGACACGAAGAAAATGACCGAAGAGCTGAAAGCCGCCAAAACCTACGAAGAGGCTCGCGCGCTGTTTCTGAAAAAAGACCGTGACGACCGTCGGCTCAGCACGATGCTGAATCTGGCAAGCATCCGTCACTCCATCGACACGCGCGACAGATTTTATGATGAAGAAATGAAATTTTTCAACGGCGTCCTGCCGGAATTGGAAGAATACGAGCAGACTTGGACAATGGCACTCCTTGAAAGTCCGTTCCGTGCGGATTTTTCAAAAGAGTTCGGTGACCTGATGTTCAAAAATGCGGAAATCAGTCTAAAATCCTTCTCGCCGGCGATTATCCCCGAAATGCAGGCGGAAAACGACCTGACGCAAGAATACGAAAAACTGCTTGCGTCGGCGGAGATTCCCTTTGAAGGAAAAACCTACACGGCGGCACAGATGTCGCCTTTTATGAATGACGCGAACGACGCCCGTCGCCGTGCGGCGTGGATGGCCGTCGGCGCATGGTACCGCGACCACGGTGAGGAACTCGACACTCTGTATGATAAACTGGTACATCTGCGCGACAGCATGGGCAAAAAACTCGGTTACGAGGGGTATACAACGCTCGGGTATTACCGCATGGGGCGCAACTGCTACGACAAAAGCGACGTGGAAAAATTCCGTCACGCCGTTGTGAAATACATTGTCCCGCTCGCGGAAGGCATTTACCGCGAACAGGCAAAGAGACTCGGTGTTTCTTACCCTATGAGTGTTTATGACAAGGCACTGATGTTCCGCAGCGGCAACCCGAAGCCCGCACACGATGCCGACGGTATCGTAGCGCACGCAAAGACATTCTACCACGAACTCTCGCGCGAAACGGATGAATTTTTCACCGTCATGACGGAAAACAATCTTCTTGACCTGCTTGCCAAGGAAGGCAAACAGGCCGGCGGTTACTGCACCGATATTGCCGACTACGAAGTCCCCTTCATTTTCGCTAATTTCAACGGTACGGAGGACGACGTTTCCACCGTCACACACGAGGCCGGACACGCGTTCGCTTACTATATGAACAGAAAACGCGTACCGCACAATTATGCGTGGCCGTCCATGGAAGCCTGCGAGGTTCACTCCATGTCAATGGAATTTTTCGCATGGCCGTGGTCGGAAGGTTTCTTCGGAAAAGACACGCAGAAATTTTATTACAGCCATCTGGCGGGAGCCTTGACCTTTATTCCTTACGGAACGCTGGTGGACCATTTTCAGCATGAAGTGTACGAAAGACCCGACATGACGCCAGACGAACGCCACGAAACATGGAAACGTCTCAGCGCCGTGTACACCCCCTGGCTGAAATTTGACGGCGAAGTTCCCTTCTACAGCGACGGAAAGTACTGGCAGCGACAGCACCACATCTATTCGAGTCCTTTCTACTACATTGATTACTGCCTTGCGCAAACGGTGGCTTTACAGTTCTGGGCGATGATTCAGAAAGACCTGCCCGACGCGTGGCAGCATTATTTGGCCTACACGACAGAGGGCGGCAGCCGCACATTCACCGACCTGCTGACACGCGCCGGTCTGCGCACACCGTTCGACGAAAAATGCCTTGCCGGTGTGGCCGAGGTCGCAAATCGCTGGCTTTCCGACTTTGACCTGTCGAAACTCGTCTGATAAAGTTAACGTTTCTTATCACTCATTACCGCAAAGCGGTGTAGTTTTGGCAAGCGAAACTCCCGACGCCGTACGCGAGTACCGCGAGGGACGTTTCACGACGGCAAAACCGATGATTTGCCGCAAAAATAATCAATGATAGGGAATGTTAAACCTAAGGCAAAAAACGAAAATATAGCAATTTTCTATTATTTTGACGTGAAAGCCCTTGACAAGAGGTGGCAGGCGTGCTAAAATGTAAGAAAATCTTTCAAAAGAAAGTGATGTGCTACACATGAAGTATACAGTGGGAATCGATCTCGGCGGCACCAATATTGCCGTCGGTCTGTGCGACGAAAATCATACTCTGAAGGACAAACTGTCCGTACCTACGGTGGTGGATAAGGGTGCCGACAAGGTGGCCGAGGACATGGCCGGCGCCGTGGCGGAACTTCTCCGTAAAAACGGCCTGACGGCGGAAGACATCCTGTCGGTCGGCATTGCCACCCCCGGCACGGCCAACACGGAGACGGGCGTTGTCGAATACGCGAACAACCTGCCTTTCCTTCACTTCCCCATTGCGGAAGCGTTCAAAAAGTACCTGCCCGTAAAGAAAGTGCTGATTGCCAACGACGCCAATGCGGCCGCCCTCGGCGAGGCGCTCGCCGGCTCCGCCAAAGGCGCGAAAACCGCCGTTATGGTGACCCTCGGCACCGGCGTCGGCAGCGGTATTATTCTGGACGGAAAAATCTTTGCCGGCGGTATCAATTATGCCGGCGCCGAACTCGGACACACGGTTATCGTTGTCGGAGGCAGACAGTGCTCCTGCGGTCGCCGCGGTTGTTGGGAAGCCTATTCTTCCGCCACAGCTCTGACACGCAAAACCGAAGAAGTTATGACGGAATTGCGCCTGAAAAATCTTGATTCCCTGTTGTTTGAAGAGGCGAAAGCCGAAGGCAAAACGTCCGCGCGCACCGCATTTGAAGCGGCAAAACGCGGTGACGCGTACGCGCAAAAAATCGTGGACTGGTATCTCGAACATCTGGCGGCCGGAATTGCCAATATCGTCAACACCTTCCAGCCGGAGGTCATTTCCATCGGCGGCGGCGTCAGCAACCAGAAGGAAAACCTCGTTGCACCCCTGCGCGAACTCGTGCGGCAGGAACAGTACACGCGCAACAATAAAGTCATCACCCGTATCGTCACGGCCACGCTCGGTAACGACGCCGGCATCATCGGTGCGGCGGGACTTTGCTGACCCAAAATATGTGTTTTTCCCCGTCCGGGAGACCAAATCGGTCTCCCGGACGTTGTTTTTTTCTCTTTTTCCGGTTTCATTCCCCACCGACAACGGTCGTTCACAAAATAGATATAAAATATTTATTAAAAACCCCTTTTTCCTTCCGCCGGACTTTGGTATAATATAACCAAATAAACTCCGCCCTTGCATTCTTCCGAATCTGCAAAGCCCGTACAAAGATGAAGGTATTTATGAAACACATTCTTTGTTTACTTTTGGCACTGTCCCTCTGTGCCGGCACCGTGTTCGGCACGGTAGCCTGTTCCGATACGCAACTGCCGCCGACGCCGGATGTTTCCGACACAAGCGGCGGTCTTTCCGGCGATTCCCTCGAAAAATTCGACTACCCCGACCGAAGAACGGAATCCTTCGATTCGCTCGCATACACCCGCCCCGACATGATAGGGTTGGTCGCCTCGTACAGTTCGCTGACGACCCGCATCACGGACGGTGCCACGGCGACCGACGTTATCGATGAACTCCGCGCCTTGGCAACGCCGACGGAAACGGCCGTTACCATGTACACGTTGGCCGGTATTCTGACGAACAAAGATACGACAGATGAATCAAAAAAGGGAGAATATGACTATATAAGTAGTCAATATCCCCTTCTTTTACAGGCCGCCGAAAAGCTCTATGTCGCTTGCGCCAACTCCGCCGACGCGGAAAATTTCGAGAAATTATGGTATGGCGACGGCCTTGTCGAAAAGTACAGGGGCGGCGGGGTTTATACGGACGAGGTCATCGGCCTCATGCAGGACGAAGCGGAATACGAAAGCCGCTACAATGCCCTGACGGAGAGCAGCGTCACCGTCACATACAAAGGCCGGTCGGATACGGCGGCCAACCTCATGGAAACCTACAAAAACAGCTGGCTCGCCAACCGTTCCCTCAGGGAAATCCGTGCGCTTGCGCAGAAAAAACTGACCGAGGAGCGGACGGCGCTTCTTGTTTCCCTCGTGCAGACGCGTATACGTTTGGCAACGGCACTCGGCTACGACAGTTACGCAGACTACGCCTATACCGAATACGACCGCGATTATTCCCCTGCCGACATGGAAGCCTTCCTTGCCGCCATCAAGACCTACGTGCTCCCCGTCTATGCGAACCGGGATTTGCAAATAGCCCTTTCCTACTACCGCATGACGCCGTTCACCACGGAAAACGGACTGTCCTCGACAGAAAAAACGCAGGAAGTGCTCTACACGCTGTATGGCAACCGCAGCGCGAAGATGCAGAATGTGCTCCATTTTCTTCTGCAGTACAAGCTCTGCGACGTAGCACCGGCCGGCGAAACCCGCTATGACGGCTCCTATACGACTTATCTTTATTCTTACGACGCGCCTTTTATTTTCCTTTCCACGGAAGGCACCGTGCAGGATTGCCTGACATTTGCGCACGAACTCGGCCACGCCGCCGACATGTACGCGCACGGACAAAGCACCGTTCTCGACCTTGCGGAAGTGTACTCCGAACTGAACGAATGTCTGACACTTCTTTCTCTTTCGGGTTCTCTCAGCACCAAAGAGTATACGGCGCTCGTTTATAACAAAATGGAGAGTTGGTTCAAAATACTCCTCTACCAAGGCTTTTACGCGAAGTTTGAGCACTTGGTCTACCGACTGCCGGCCGACGCCGTCACCGCGGAAAGCATTGCGGACTGCGTCGCACAGGCGGGAGACTATTTCGGCATGTCGACGGACGGCGTAGAGAGCGTATTCATTCCACACATTTTCCTTTATCCCTTCTACGTGCAGTCCTACTGTCTTGCGGCCGCGACCGTCATGCCGGTAACGCTGGATACGCACGGCGGCATCCGTGATGGGTGGAAGGTGCTCGACGCGCTGCTTTCCTCCGATATTCCCGTTACCGACCGTGCCGAAGCACTGCAACGGGCGGCGGTGGACGACCCCATGAAAAATTCGGCGGAAATTCTGAAAGAAACGGCCAACCGCATCTATTTCCGCGCGCTCGGTAAATATTTTTACAGCAGCGACTGCAATTCACCCGGCGGATGCTGATGAATAAAAACCTGCCGTCCCGGACACAAGACGTCCGGGACGGCAGGTTTTTATTTTCCGAAATACGCTTCCGCATTGCGGTAGCC
>CAKRWK010000060.1 GCA_934417455.1 uncultured Eubacteriales bacterium | reverse complement strand
ATTGTTCGTTTTCGCGGCGGACGGTGGTTTCCCGGCTGCCGGCGGCCCCGCCGGCGCTGACGTCCTCCGGCGTTTCTTCCGTCTCGTAGACGGTCAGGGCGGGCAGCGTTTCGAGGGTTTTCGCCGTCAGGCGGAGAAGTTCGGCCACGCCCTCTCCCGTCACGGCGGAAACGAGCACGGCCGGGCGGCCGAGTTTTTCGGCATAGGTGAGAAATTCGGCGAGGAGCGGGTCGTCGGACGACAGGGCGTCGGTCTTGTTGCCGACCATTATCTGCGGCCGCTCGAACAGAGCCGCGTCGTATTTTTCAAGTTCGGCGTCGATTTTGTCAATGTCGTCAAGCGGGTCGCGCCCGTCCGCCGCAGACAAATCCACCACGTGCCACAGCAAGCGGCAGCGGTCGACATGACGGAGAAACGCGTGACCGAGGCCGAGACCGTCCGACGCGCCTTCGATAAGGCCGGGAATGTCCGCCGCAAGGAAGCCGCGGCCGCCCGGAACGGAAACGACGCCGAGATTCGGCGACAGCGTGGTGAACGGATACCCGGCAATTTTCGGCTTGGCGGCCGAAATGCGGGCCAGGAGAGAGGATTTTCCCGCGTTCGGGAAACCGACGAGGCCGACCTCGGCGAGCATGCGGAGTTCAAAAACGACATCCCGCTCTTCCCCTTTGGTACCGGCTTTGGCAAACCGCGGAATCTGCCTTGTCGGAGTGGCGAAATGGCGGTTGCCCCAACCGCCGCGGCCACCTCGGCAAAGGACGAATTCCTTTTCTTTCGCCATGTCGAAAATGATTTTTCCCGTCAACGGGTCTTTGATGAGCGTACCAGGCGGAACGGTGAGCACAACGTCGCCGCCGTTTTTGCCGTGCATTTTGTCGCCCATGCCGTCGCCGCCGCGTTCGGCAGCGAATTTGCGTTTGTAGCGGTAGGCAAGCAGGGTGTTGGAACCTTCGTCCACGCGGACAACGATGTTGCCGCCGCGGCCGCCGTCGCCGCCGTCGGGACCTCCGGCCGCCACGTATTTTTCTCTGTGGAACGTGACGGCGCCGTTGCCGCCGTCGCCGGCTTTGACATGAACGGTTACGGTATCTATAAACATATGTGAGAAAACCTCCTTTTCCCGCCGTCAGACGGCGCTGTTATCTTCCCCTTTGGCGCGCAGGACCAGCCGGATGGGCGTTCCCTCAAAGCCGAACGTATCGCGCAGGCAGTTTTCGATATAGCGCTGATACGAGAAGTGGAAGAGCGTCACGGTATTGCAGAAAATAACGAATGTCGGCGGGTTGGTCGCCGTCTGCGTCATATAATAAATTTTCAGGCGTTTGCCTTTGTCCGACGGCGGCTGCACGCGGGTCATGGCGTCGTTCAGCACGTCGTTGAGCATACCCGTCGTCACGCGGCGGGACGCCTGTTCGTACACTTTGCGGATCAACGGGTACAAATCCCGCACGCGCTGACCGGACTTCGCAGAAACGAAGATGATCGGAGCGTAGGTCATATAGGCGAGGGCGATGCGGATTTTGTCCGTGTACTTTTTCACGGTGCCGTTGTCCTTTTCCACGCTGTCCCACTTGTTGACGACGATGATACAGGCTTTGCCGGCCTCGTGGGCAATGCCGGCGATTTTTTCGTCCTGTTCCGTCACGCCGTCGGAAGCGTCAATCATGAGAAGGCAGACATCCGCCCGTTCCACCGCCGCTTTGGCGCGCAGAACGCTGAATTTCTCGATTCTGTCCTCCACTTTGGACTGGCGGCGGATGCCGGCGGTGTCGATAAAGTTATACACGCCGGTTTCATTCTCCACCCGCGTGTCCACGGCGTCCCGCGTCGTGCCCGCAATATCGGACACGATCACGCGCTCTTCCCCGCACATGCGATTGATAATGGAAGACTTGCCCGCGTTCGGTTTGCCGATGACGGCCACGTTGATGAGTCCTTCCTCGTGCGGTGCCTCTTCCTCGGGCGGAAGCGCGGCCACCACGGCGTCCAGAAGGTCGCCCGTGCCCGTACCGTGCAGGGCGGAGAGGGCGATGGGGTCGTGCTCGAAACCGAGTTCGTAAAACTCGTAAAACTCCATCGGCAAATCGCCGACGCTGTCCGCCTTGTTGACGGCGACGATGACGGGTTTGCCCGAGCGTTTCAGCATCATGGCGATGTCGCGGTCATCCGACAGGAGCCCCGCCCGGATGTCGCAGAGAAAGACGATGACGTCCGCCGTCGCCACGGCCAGTTCCGCCTGCGTGCGCATCTGTGCCGGGATGACCTCGTCGCTTTTCGGTTCGATACCGCCGGTATCTACCAGAAGGAAGCGGCGGCTGTTCCACTCCGCGTCGGCATAAATGCGGTCACGCGTGACGCCCGGCGTGTCCTCCACGATGGAGCGCCGCTCGCCTATCACTTTGTTGAAAAGCGTGCTTTTTCCCACGTTCGGCCGCCCGACGACGGCCACAATTCCTTTTGACATATGTATCACCACTCCTTATCCGGGTAGAAGTTTCATTTCTTTATTTTACCGAACCGGTCAGCACTCCGCGACGCCGAGCAGGGCGTACACAAAGGCATATCCGTCGTTTTCCGCCGCGCGCACGGGCACGCCGAGCCCTGCGGAAAGTTCGTCCTTCGTCATGCCGCACAAAAAGACGTCCTCCCCCGCGCGCAGGGTGCTCTGCGAAATCAGAAGTTCCTCGCCGAGGTCCTGCCCGCGCAACTGTTCGAGCATGTCCCTCCCCGTCAGAAGCCCGGCCACGGTAATGCTCTTTCCGAAGAAATTATTGATAATTTTGTAAATGTTTATTCGCAAATCCGGATATTCCCGCATCAATTCTTCGGACAAAGAGACAAACATCGGATAGGATGCCACCCCGGTCGCCACCGACACGGTGCGCGTCTTTCCGATCGTCGGATATTCCTCTTTTATGTCGCGGAGCGCCATGTGAAAATCGTCCGAAAACGAACGGAGCATACCGACGCCGTTTTCCAGTTGGGAATATTCCTCATAGTAATCCGCCCCGGGCACGGGACGGCCGGCTTTGAGGTAAAATTCGTCGGCAAGATAGAAAATGCGCGTGCCGTGTTCGCGGTACATGCGGTCGCCGAACGCCGTTACCTCGTCAATCACCCGCGCGGCTTCCCCGGGAGAAAAGTCCGTCAGAGGGTAAAGCCCCTCTCTGTGTTCCGTCAGCCCGGCGGGCACAACGGACACGCTTCCCATCGCGGGCGCATAGCCCGACAGGTCGCGCATGGTGCGGAGAAGTTCTTCCCCGTCGTTAACACCTCGGCAAAGCACAATCTGCCCGCACATGGAAAGTCCCGCGTCGCGGAATTTATCAAGATAGGAGAGCACCCGCCCAGCGTTCTTGTTTTTCATCATGAACACGCGCAGTTCGGGATTGGTCGTATGGACGGAAATGTTGATGGGGGACATATGCATACGGATAATGCGGTCTACGTCCTCCTCCGACATATTGGTCAGGGTGACGTAATTCCCGTGGAGGAAGGACAGGCGGGAGTCGTCGTCCTTGAAATAAATCGTGTCGCGCATGCCCTTCGGATTCTGGTCGATAAAGCAGAAAATGCATTTATTGCGGCAGGTCAGTTTTTTGTCCATCAGGGGCGTCTCGAAATCCAGCCCGATGTCGTCCTCATCTTTTTTATGAATCAGAACGGAAAATGTCTCTCCGTCCCGGCAGAGTTTTAAGGACACCGCCCGCTCCGAAAGGAAGAACCGATAGTCCAGAACGTCGTGTATTTCATGATTGTTGACGGCGATGAGAACATCGCCCGGGCGCACGCCGTGCGCCGCCGCCGAAGAACACGGCAACACATCCGTGATTTTTACCATAACGACTCCTTCCCGAAAACGGTTGCTTTCAGATTCGCATAGAATGACAGTATATTATACCACGGCATCGAAAAAAAATCAATCGGGTATTCTGGATTTTTCGGCGATTTCCCGATTTTTTCCGACCGAATGTCAAGAAAAGGAGATTTTTCCTATGAATGTTCTGCTTCTGAACGGCAGTCCGCATGCCCGCGGCGGTACATATGCCGCCCTCCTGACGGTGGCCAAAACGCTGACGGAGGAAGGCATTGCGGCGGACATTGTCCACGTCGGTGCCCTGCCCCTGCGCGGGTGCACCGCCTGCGGCTATTGCAAAACGCACGGCCGCTGCGTCGTGGAGGACGAAGTCGTCCCGCTGTCCGAACGGCTCGCGCGGGCGGACGGACTTGTCCTCGGCAGTCCTGTTTACTATGCATCTCCGAACGGCAATTTCCTCGGTCTGCTCGACCGCCTGTTTCACAGTGCCGTCTGCGACCTGCGCATGAAGGTCGGCGCCGCCGTCGTCTGCGCGCGGCGCGGGGGGCTGTCCGCCGCATTCGACGTGCTGAACAAATACTTTTTCATTTCCGGCATGCCGGTCGCCTCCGGTCAGTACTGGAACAGTCTGCACGGTGCCTCGGAAAAAGATACCCTGCAGGACGCGGAAGGTCTGCAATCCATGCGCACGCTCGGCCGGCACATGGCCTTTCTCCTCAAAAGCATTTCCCTCGGTAAGGACGCCTTCGGCCTGCCCGAATTTATTCGCTGAAAAAGACCGGATGGCCGACATGATTTCCGCGCACACAAACTTGACTTTCGGCGACAGGTATGCTACAATAATACAGCAAAGTAATGAACAATATTGATTGATTTTGCAAAGCGAAATACGGCATGCCGGTACTTCTGCTGTATTTCCTGCCGGACGGCGGACACTCTCCGCCGCGTACGCGAACGGACAAGGAAGAAAGAGAGGAGTAAGCCGTGGAAAAACCGAAATATTATCTTGAAGAGGGGGACACGGCCCCGTCGGCCTATCACAGGGTGTCGGACTTTTTCGCGCATTACATCGCCGCGACCGGGATATGGCGCATGAGTACGTTCTCTTTTTCGCGGTTTCTGCACGAGCGGAACGTTCGGGAAATCAGTGAAGCGGAGGCGGCCGCCCTGACGGGTGGTCGCCTGCCGGACGGGATGCTCGCCGCATACCTCGACACAACGGAAAAAAACAGGCGGGGTTGACCCGCCTTGGGGGCGCGCCTCGGCGTCCCCTTTTCATTTTCCGTAGCGGACATACCGTCCGGGTGTCATGCCCGTTTTTTTCCGGAAGAAACGGATAAAATAACCGACGTCGTCAAACCCGCATTTCTCCGCCACTTCCGAAACGGTGTAATAGCCGAGATTCAGGTATTCCTCGGCATAATACAGGCGGACGGAATCGCGGTAGGCAATCGGGGACTGCGCATACAGTTTTGTCCACTCGCGCCGGAAATTGGTGACGCTCATGTCGGACAGATAAGCCAACTGTTCCAGGCGGACGGGTTGGTCAAAATTCCGTTCTATGTACTCTCTGGCACTTTGCAAGCGACGTTTCTTCCGGCTGTTTTCCCGGTTCAGGTAGTCGCCGTACAGAAGAAACAGCAGGTCGTAGAGCACGCCCGTCGCCTGCATTTCGTATCCGAACGCCTTCTGCTTCCAGATGTCCGCCAGCCGCTTGAAAAGTTTTTCCAACGGACGGGTATTTTCGTCCCGCAGCAGGTAATGCGGCACGTCAAGCGCCTGCAGGGCGGACGTATCTCTGTCAATATCGAAATTGACGGTGTAGTGATGAAACCGTGTGGACGTGGCAATGGTATACGCGCATTCCGGAGACACGAAAAACATGTCTCCGGACAGAACCGTCACGCGCTCGCCCGTGGAAAAACGGTATTCGCCGTCCCCTTCGATGGCATACACCAAACCGTAGGAACTTCTGGCGCGGAGAAATTCGCATTTGCGTATCTGGTCAACCGTCGATTCGTGGGCAATATGAATCTGTCGGATATGAACGTAAGGATGGTCGGCAAACATGGGGTCGCCTCCTTTCGTTCCCATTGTACCACAATCCTTGGTGCCTGTCAACAAAAAACGGACAGATTGTCCTATTTACGGTCATATCTGCTCTTGATACGGACGGCATTTTTCTGTTACAATGAAGAAAAAAACGGAGGCCGACCATGAAACAGGCAAAAATCGCTGTCGTAACACTGGGACACTGCATTTATTTTCAACAGTTTGAACATCTGAAAGAAGCACTCGAGAAAAAATCCGGAGAATTTATCCGCCTTTTGAACCCGAACGTCTGCGAGGTTATCGACGGCGGGTATGTCGACTGCGTGGAGGACGCCTTTACCGCAGTACGGAAACTGAAAAAGGAAGACATTGATCTTCTGTTCGTCATCCTCTCCACGTATGTTCCGTCCGCCGTATGCGCTCCCTTTGCGCGTTTTCTGGACGTACCGCAGGTTCTGGTGGGAATCCAGCCGCTCGAACACCTGGACTACCTGCACACGACCACCTATACGCAACTGGTAAACGACGACATCTGCGCCATGCCCGAGGTAGCGGGCGTTTACGAGCGCCTCGGCCGGAAAATTCCGCCCTGTATCGTGGCGGCCTCCTCGCAGACCGAACGCGTAAAGGCGGAAGTCTCCGAATGGGTGGCGGCCGCGGGCGCGATGGCGGCGTTCAAATACGAAACGTTCGGTTACCTCGGGCACACCTATGAGGGCATGTATGATATGCACACCGACCCGACCGCCTTCACCGCCGCGTTCGGCGCGCATGTCAAGATGCTCGAGATGTGCGAACTTTCCCGACTTTCCAAAGAGGTCACCGACGAGGAAATTTACAGAGAGACGGAGAAAATTACCGCCACCTTCGAGATATGCGACCCTTCCATTGACCCCTTGACCGACTCTGTGAAAAAAACGGATCTGGCC